>JBNMGO010000233.1:0-3162 GCA_050872285.1 Anaerotignum sp. | reverse complement strand
TATGATTATGGCATCCCAGTTTGAATCCCTGCGCTACCCCTTCATCGTTATGTTCTCCATGCCTCTGGCGATTACGGGTGCAATTATCGGTCTGCTGATTACAGGCAACACCATCACCATGCCTGCCATGATGGGCTTTGTCATGCTGATTGGTATGGTAGTAAATAACGGTATCGTTCTGGTAGACTATACAAATCAGCTGATGGAACGCGGCATGAACTGCTTTGATGCGCTGACCACCGCAGGCCCTCGCCGTCTGCGCCCCATCCTCATGACAACGCTGACAACCGTTCTGGGTATGGTGCCTATGGCACTGGCAACGAGCGAAGGCTCCGAAATGATGCAGGCGCTTGCCATTGCGGTTATCTTCGGTCTGACGCTGTCTACCATGGTTACGCTGATTTTCATCCCCGTTCTGTATATGTGGATGAATGAAAGAAAGAGAAAATCCAATGCTAAGAAAACAGCAAAGCAGATTGCGAAAAACGCAAAACAGCACGCGGAAGAGCTGGCAAAGGAAAGAGCCGCAAATCAGGCGTAAGCCTTTGAAAAACAGTATAAAATACCACTGAAAAATGGTATAATGAAGCCGTTGGGAGTTTGTTCCAACGGCTTTTTTGTAAATAAAATTTTGGTTTAAGATAGAAAAAAGGAGCAGAAGGACTTATGAAAATCGGCTTGGTTCTGGAGGGGGGCGCAAACCGCGGCGTATTCACCTCCGGCGTTTTGGATTATTTTATGGAGCAGAATCTGGGAGGGGCATTTCAGTATGCCATCGGCACCTCCGCCGGCGCAGGCAATGCCATGAATTTTATCTCCGGGCAGCATGGACGCTCCCGTGATACCACCATCACAAAGGATAAACGGTATGCCTATTTCGGTCTGAAAAACCTCATCAAAACAGGGCATCTGTTTGATATGGAAAATATCTACTGGAAGGTGCCGACGGAATATAATCTCTTTGATTTTGATGCGTATTTCAAAAACCCCATGGAACGGGAATACACCGTCACAAACTGCCTGACAGGGCAGGCGGAATATCTGACGGATGACGGCACAGACCGTCGCCACCTCATGAATGTCGGTATGGCATCCTCCACACTGCCCGGCGCAACGCCCGAGGTTGTCATTAACGGCGTTCCCTATGCGGACGGCGGTGTAGCGGATTCCATTTCCGTCCGCCGTGCCTTCGCAAGGGGCTGTGATAAGGTGGTTGTGGTGGAAACCAGAAGAAAGGAATTTCGGATGCAGCTTTCCAAAGGCACAAAATTTCTCGCAAACCGCAGTGAAAAGAAATATCCTGCCTTTGCGGCAGCCATGCGCCATCGCCCCGAAATGTATAATGAAACGCTTGATTTCATTCACGAAATGGAAGCGGCAGGCAAGGTCTTTGTCATCCGCCCCGAGATGCCCGAGGTCAAGCGTCTGGAGAAGGATTATCAGAAGCTGAGCAATTTCTATCGGCATGGCTATACGCAGGCGGAAAAGGCGTTTCCTGCCCTGCAGGCGTTTTTAGCGGAATAAAAGGAGAAACGGCATGGAAAGAATTGATAAAATCATAGCGTCACAGGGGCTGTATTCCCGCAGTGATGTAAAATATCTGGTAAAGCGCAAACGCGTTGCCGTGGATGGCGTGGTTGTGACCTCCTCCGCGCAGAAGGCAGACCCCGAAGCAAGCGTCATTACCATTGACGGCAAGCCGCTCACCGTAAAAAAGCAGGTCTATCTTATGCTCCATAAGCCGCAGGGCTATGTTTCCGCGACCGAGGATAAAACACAGCCGACCGTCCTCGAACTTGTGCCGCAGGCGTATAAGGGCAGAGAGATTTTCCCTGCCGGCAGACTCGATAAGGATACCACAGGGCTGATGATTCTGACGGATGACGGCGTTCTCGCGCATAATATCCTTTCTCCCCGAAAGCATGTGCAGAAGGTCTATCGGGTGGAACTGGATCTCCCCGTCACAAAGGAAATGCAGGAGGGCTTTGCGGCAGGCGTGGCACTCAACGATGGTGTCTGCAAGGCGGCAAAGCTTGTTATTCTGGGCGAAAAAACCGCCGAGGTAACCCTGCAGGAGGGACGCTATCATCAGATTAAGCGGATGTTCGGCTGCTTCGGCGCAAAGGTGGTCTCCCTGCACCGCGTGGCAATGGGCAATCTCTATCTGTCGGCGGATTTGCCTGAGGGCGCATGCAGAGAGCTAACCGCAGAGGAGCTGAACCAACTGCAAATGCTGTAATCCCCTCTTTTTTGGAATAAAAACCCTCTTTTTCGCCTATATTAAAAGGGAAAAGGGGGTTTTTCCATGAAACAGGAACGGCTTAGATTGGAAGGAGAGGAAATCCTTTCCGCCCTGCGGCAGATTCAGTTACAGCTGGAATGTGCCCAAAGTATTTTTCAGGATGTAACAGATGAGTCCCTCATCGACAGCTATATTTACGAAATCATCGCCTTACAGAAAAAATACGAATATTTTCTCAGGGCGGCGAAGGAGATGGGGCTGACCAACGGGGTACAGAGAAAGGCGATTTAAAAGGGGGAAGGCTTTATGGCGCATTATACACCGGGGGAATATATCATGTTCTGTGCGATTTTTGTCTGTCTTTTCGCGCTTGCGCTCCTTGCGCTCGCGAAGCCGCTGCGGATGCTCTGCAAATGCGGCATTTCCGCCGCTATGGGCGCGTTTTTGCTTTTTCTGGGCAAAAGCCTTGGCGCGGCGGTTGGCGTCAATGCCGCAACGCTTGCCGTTTCCGCATTTCTGGGACTGCCGGGCGTGGCAGGCATTTTTCTGCTGAGTTTTTTCTTATAGAAGGGAAAAAGCACTAAAAAAGCTCTAAAAAAACATTGTGTATAAAACTGTTGAAAATGTGGATAACTTTGTGGATAACTGAAAAACACTTGTGAGTAACACATGGAAAAACCTGTCGAAAGACAGGTTTTTTGTTTTATACACCATTTTTCAAATTTTGTTCACAACCGCAGCCACTTCTTATGATAAAATAGGGGAAAACAAGCAAAAGGAGGAGAGAACTCCGTGGAATTTTGGAATCACCTGCAAATGCAGTTGGAACATAAGGGCTTTCGCAGGGTAGAAAATAAAAAGAACTGGTACTGGCAGGCGGAAAACCCTGTTCTGTACCTGATTTGTCTGCTGGATGGAAC
>JBNMGO010000242.1:0-3016 GCA_050872285.1 Anaerotignum sp. | reverse complement strand
CCTCCTTGCCTGTACCTGTTTCGCCCGTCAGCAGAACGGGGAACATGGTCTTGGCTGCCTTGTAGCCTGCCTTTTTCACCTCTGCAAAACGAGGGCTGTTGCCGACGATTTTATCAAAGGAATATTGCGAACTGTTTCTCCTGCGGTATTCCTCTCTGTAAAATTCGTATTCCGAATATTCGCGCATCAGCTTTTTCGCCGAATCCAGTGTTTGCAGTCTGAGTTTTACCTGCGCAACCCCTGCAATGACGTTGTGGTTCTCGTCATATACCGCCGAGCGGTTTACCAGAAAGATTCTGTCCGAATCATCATCCGATTTTTCGCTCAGCCGCAGGATTGCGCCTTCCTCTCTGTACGCATAATTGACAATGTCAATCATCTTTGTATTGGGAATAATCTCTGCGATGCTCCTGCCGATGGCGTATTCTCTCGTGGTTTTCAGATATTGGCAGTATTGCTCGTTGATGTCTGTAATCACGCCGTGGTTGTCAACCACAACAAAGCCGTCATCCGTCAGTGTCAGTATCTCGTCAAAGATGTATTTGTATCGTTTGTCCTGATTTGCTTCCGTCATGGGTATCTCCTCCTTTCCTGTTATTTTATCATGCTTTTTTCTGTCATTCTATTGGAATTCTCTCTTTGGGGACAGGATTCTTCTTTTGGAGACTCGAGTCTCTTTTTGGAAACAGGATTCTCTTTTTAGAGACTATATTCTCTTTTTGGAAACACAATTCTTTCTTTAGAGACATAAATTCTTTTTGAAAAGACATCTGTATTTCTTGGAGAAAGAACCCTTTTTGCCCCTTTTTTCTTTGGTATCAGGGTAAAATCCGCCTGCATTTTGCAGAATTTTTCGGATTTTCTTCCGAAGCGAGTATCTGAAAACCTTTTGTTTTCCTTGATTTTCAAGGCTTTTCGGATAAAAGAGGGTTTCTCTTTTCCGAAGACCCTGTTTTTCTTTTCCTGCTTCGGGGAGTTCCTTTTTATTTTTCTTTCTGCCCTATATAAGAGCAAGAAGTGTGCCAAAATTGAAAACAGAGAAAATATTTTTTTGGAGAATGGCTGAAAACCTTGATTTTCCGCCATTTTTCTACATTCAGAAAAATTTTCTTATATTTTCCAAAATAAAATGAAAAAGAGACATTTGTCTCCAAATGGAGAAAGATTAGAAAAAACGGAATAGAAAAATAAGGGGAGAGACAGAATTGTTTCTGCGAGGAAACGAAAAAACTTGCTCTTACACAATCGCACCATCTGCTGCCATATCCTCATACAAATCGGTAATCGGGTCACCCTTAGACTGCAGGCAGGCGGCGGTGAAGGGTACCCCTGCGGCGGAAGAGGGATATACCCCTAAGCCGTGGTTCACATAATAGGGGTCTAACCCTGCGGCAATGATTTCGTCCTTCGTCAGCCCTTGCGTCAACTGATGCACAATCGTACCCATCATTTCCAAATGGGCAAATTCCTCTGTCGCAATGTCATTCAGCGTTGCCTTTGCCTCAGGCGTTACCATTGTAAATTTCTGGCTGAGGTACCGCAGGGATGCCCCCAGTTCTCCATCTACGCCGCCATATTGCTCAATCATGATTTTCGCAAGTCTTGCATCAGGCTGTGTAATCTTCACAGGAAATTCCAATTTCTTTTCATAAATCCACATTTATTTACACTCCTTTCCTGCCAGAGAAAAATTGGCATCGTTCTGCCAGGGCCAGGGATTTTCCATCCACTGCCAAGCCTGCGTATCGGCGGCGTAGCTACGGAAGGAGCAAAGAGGACCAAACGCCTCCTCATATTTCATCCGAACCGCATCAGCGGCAGTAATCACCTGATTATACGCTTCAATGGCATCACTGTCATCGGGGTGTGTATTCAGAAAAAGCCCCAGATCCACCGCAATAAAATCCAGTTCCATCAAGGATTTCAGCAATTCTTCCCGATTCATACCTCTGCCTCCTTTCCGAAACGATAAAGATTCCAGCCGGAGCAATAGGGCATAACCAGATCGGCAAAGGCTGTGCCGCAGACAAGGCTCTGCTCCGCCTCCATCGGTGCTTCATAAGGCTGGAAGGGTACCATAGCCTGCGCCAGCCCGATTCGTTCCATCACGCAGGCGTTGCAGTCTCCCATTGTAGTATCCGGTGTCAGCGCGGCGGGAACAGCCGTTTCTTCCTGTCTGCATCGCTGATTACAGGCGAAATTTCTGCACATTTCTCTCATGAGTTTTCCTCCTTTTGGCATTTACAATATTTATACTATGGAAAAAGCCGATTATGGTGCGAAGGGAATTCCAAAAAAACGGCAATGACAAAGGACTCTTTCGAGTCCTCTGCCATTACCGCGTAATCATCCGAATGACGGAGAGGGGAAGCAAGGAAGGGAGCGCTTCTGCCTCAGCCGTTTTTCATTCTTTTTTTATTTCATTTTTTTATTCTATTAGGAAATAGACATACCGAATACCAGACCTGCAATGATGATAACACCGATTGCGATAGGGTCGATAATCTTTACGATAAATTTGTATACAGGAGCCAGAGAGAATTTGAATTTCCCGTAGGAAGAAGCTTCTTCCGCAGATTTTTCGGGGCTCCAAACCCAACCAACACAGATTACGGAGAACAGTGCGCCCAGAGGCAGCAGCAGTCTGTCTGTCAGGTATTCGAGGAAGTCGCCGAAGATGGGGTATTCGATACCGTTCTTGGAAATCCAAACGCCCTTGATGTTCATGTAAACCTGAGACAGTGTATAGAATACACCAATGATGAATACCAGTACGGAAACACCAAGCAGTGCATGGTTTCTCTTCAGACCCTTTTCTTCAACCAGGAATGCGATGGAGCCTTCCATGATGGAGGTCGAGGACGTTACCGCTGCAAAGAACAGCAGGAAGTAGAACAGCAGACCGAACAGTGTACCGCCGGGGATAGACTGGAATACGCCTGCCAGAGTTGCGAATGCGAAGCCGCCGCCCATGCCGGGGTCGATGCCTGTAGCGAATACGGCGGGAATAATCATG
>JBNMGO010000345.1:0-2029 GCA_050872285.1 Anaerotignum sp. | reverse complement strand
TTACAACATGCTTGCCCTTTTCCAGTGCCGCCTTAATGTATGTACGCGCAGGCTCAATGCCGCCCATCACCTCAACCACAATGTCAATGCTGTCATCGTTGATGACATCCTCCCAGACATCCGTCAGTTTTTCTGCAGGCACCTTGTCCGCGTATTTTGCCTTGTTCCGCACCAGAACCTTTACAATCTCCAGTTCTGCCCCGATTTTAAAGGGCATTTCCTCTTTCTGTCTTTCAATAATTTCATATACACCACCGCCAACGGTACCCATGCCCAGTAAGGCGATTTTTCTGACAATCTGCTCCATATTTCGTATCCTCCATGCTTGTTTTATCTATCCTGTATGCTTCACTTTTTTTCGTGATATTTAAGATTTTAACAGGAAAATTTTGCTTGTCAATAGTTTTTGTCTTTTTTCTGCAAACATTTTTCCGCATAGCACATACATTTCGTATGCAAACGAATAAATTTTCTCTCTTACAGACATATTAAAACCGCTTTCTTTCCGCGTTTTTGCAGTATTCTGTTCTTTTTTCCATACAAATTTGACGGAAGCCGTTCTTTCCTTTAATATAGTAAGAGTCTATCAATTTCAGAAAGGAGTATTCTATGGAAGTATTCGCAAATTTTGTCAGCACAGCCAGCGGCTTTTTATACAGCTATATCCTGATTGCCCTGCTCATCGCGGCAGGTCTTTATTTCACCGTAAAAACAGGCTTTATCCAGTTCCGCCTGTTCGGGGAATCCATCCGCGTCATCACGGAAAAAAGAGAGGATAAGGAATCCATCTCCTCTTTTCAGGCGCTCATGGTCTCCACCGCCTCCCGTGTCGGGACAGGCAATGTCGTCGGCGTAACAGGTGCGATTATTGCAGGCGGCGCAGGTGCGGTTTTCTGGATGTGGCTCATTGCTGTCATCGGCAGTGCGTCCGCCTTCATCGAATCGACCCTTGCACAGATTTATAAGAAAAAAGGCGAACATGGCTCTTATGGCGGCCCTGCCTATTATATCCGGCAGGGGCTTGGCTCTCCGCTTCTGGGCGGTGCCTTCGCCATTGCCCTGATTCTGACCTATATGGGCGGCTTTAACGCCCTTGCTTCCTTTAATATGACCGATTTCATCAAGGTCTATGTGCCGGGCGAGCGTGCCTCTCTCTATATCGGCGCCATCGTTGCCGTTCTGGCAGGCATCGTCATTCTGGGCGGCGGCAGACGCATCTCTCAGGTAACAGAGGTGCTCGTGCCCGTCATGGCAGGTATTTATATTCTGGCGGCAGTGATTATCGTTCTCCTGCATATCAAGGCACTGCCCCTCGTTTTCGTCCGCATCTTCCGCGAGGCCTTCAGCGCGAAATCCGTTTTCGGCGGTCTGTTGGGCGCGGCAATGATGAACGGCATCAAGCGCGGTCTCTATTCCAATGAGGCAGGCATCGGCTCTGCCCCGAATGCCGCCGCTTCTGCGGATGTTTCCCATCCTGCCAAGCAGGGTCTGGTGCAGATGCTTTCCGTCTTTATCGACACCATTCTCATCTGCTCCTCCACCGCCTTCATGATTCTCTGTACCAATCTGGATGCCTCCGCTTATGTGGATGCCGCAGGAAATACCATGAATGCCTCTTATATTCAGGATTCTCTGGTCGCAAATTTCGGGCCTGCCGGCAGCGTTTTCATCACCGTTGCCCTCACGCTTTTTGCCTTCACCACACTGGTCGGCAATTATTTCTACGCTGAAATGAACATCAGCTATCTTTACCCCAACGCCGCGGAAAATAAAGCCTTTATGCTGTTTTATCGTCTGCTGGCTGCGCTCATCATCTTCATGGGCGCGCAGTTCTCCGCAGGGCTTGCGTGGGATTTAGCCGATGTCCTCATGGGCATCATGGCGCTGATTAACGTTCCTTCCTGCCTGCTCATGGGAAAAACCGCCTGCAAGGCTCTGGCGGATTATCAGAAGCAGAAAAACGCAGGCAAAAACCCCGTGTTCCACGCCGCCGATATCGGCATCAGCGGCACAGATTACTGGAACGAAG
>JBNMGO010000121.1:0-4912 GCA_050872285.1 Anaerotignum sp. | reverse complement strand
TCTTCGTTTGTTTTCAGAATCCCGATATTACTGGAGGTCTCCACCAAGCCTTCCATATTGGTGTCCATGGTCTGTACCCCATAGGGCAGAAGCTGCAAGAGTGCAATCAGGTAATCTCTGGTTTCTGCCGTCAGCACCTCGGTCGCTTCTGTGATCTGCTCCGCTGTCATCAGTATATCACTTTCGCGGTCTTTATATTCCTCTCGGAACATGGCTTCTTCCGCTTCAATCACAGCCGCTACGGTCTTTACTTCTTCGGGTGCCACCACAACAACGGCTTCTGCTTCGCGGCAGATGGCATTATCCATATTGCCGCCGTTTGCGCTCACCAGTGCAAAATCAACCTTTTCGCGCAGTGCAAAAAGGAATCTCCCCAGAAGGACATTCGCGCTTGCTCTCTGCAGGTGGATATCAGAGCCGGAATGACCGCCCTTCAAGCCGCGGATATGAATGGAAAGCGTTGTGCCTGCCTGCTTTTTCTCTTTTTCAATCGGCAGATACACGCGCATCCGTCTGCCGCCGCAGCAGCTTACCATCAGATGCCCTTCCTCCTCGGTATCCATATTTAAAAAGCGTTTGCCCTCCAAATCAAAGGCATCAAAATCCGTTGCGTCGCCCATGCCGATTTCTTCCTCAACGGTAAAGACACATTCAATGGGTGGATGTGCAATATCATCCGCATCCAGAAGTGCCAGCATATACGCCGCCGCAATGCCGTTATCCGCGCCAAGGGTTGTCCCTCTCGCCTTGATATCGTCCCCATCAATATAAATTTTCAGGGGCTCTGTCAGAAAATCATGCTCGGTATCCTCGTTTTTATCGCAGACCATATCAATATGCCCCTGCATAATCAGTGCAGGAGAATTTTCATAGCCTGCCGTGCCGCCTTTTTTAATCAGCACATTCATTCTGGCATCCTGTCGGCAGTAAAGCCCTCTTTCCTTTGCAAAAGAAACGATATAATCGCTCAGGGCTTTTTCGTGAAAGCTTCCGTGGGGGATGTCGCAGATTTTTTCAAAATAATCAAATACTTTATCGCAACCCAGATGGCTTAAAACATTCATTTTTCTTTTCCTCCTAAATTGTCATTCCTATCTATGATATGCCCCAAAATTCCTTCTGTCAATCACGTTTTCGACAAAAAATTTCCAGCAAAAGCGATTTTTCCGCTTCGGCGGCTTCTTCCTAATTTTCGCCAATTTTCATGGCAGGATGTTCCTAACATAAACCGCCGCCTGCCGCACATACTAACCTTGCAACACCAAGCAACACAAAACACAAAAATCAGCAAACAACAAGGAGGTTATAAACATGAGCAACAGCAATACAAACAACAACAAAATCAACGTACCCGAAGCAAGAGCGGCAATGGAACAGTTCAAATTTGAGGTAGCAAACGAAATCGGCGTACCTCTGAAAAAGGGCTACAACGGTGACCTGACATCCGCGCAGAACGGCTATGTAGGAGGCTATATGGTAAAAAAGATGATTGAGCGTCAGGAACAGATGATGGCAGAAAAAAATCAGGGCTGATTTTCTCTGAAATAACCTGATTTTGAAAGCCTGACACAAAAAGCCCCTTTGCGGATATTCTCTGCAAAAGGGCTTTTTTTCATACATAATATTTTATCAGGCTTTTATCGGCAGGGGCAAAGTACCTTTTCTCTGACCACTGTTCCTTCTTTTTCATTCATACTGGAACGCACCACCAGAGGGATTTCAAATTTCTTCGCCAGTTCCACACAACGGCTGTGCAACACCTGCGCACCGTTCAGTGCCATGTGCAGCATATCATCATAGGAAATTTCATCCAGCTTTCTTGCTGTCGGCACCTTTCTCGGGTCAGCAGTATAGACACCATCCACATCCGTATAAATTTCACAGGCATCCGCCTGCAATGCCGCCGCTAAGGCAACCGCCGTTGTATCGGAGCCGCCTCTGCCAAGGGTGGTATAATCGCCATTTTCATTGATACCCTGAAAGCCTGTCACAATGACGATTTTCTTCTGCGCCAGCTCTTCCCGTATCCGTTCAGTTTCGATTTTCGTAATTTTTGCATCCCCATGTACGGAGGTGGTGTGGATTTTCGCCTGAAACGCATTGAGGGAAACCGCAGACACGCCAAGGCTTTCCAGTGCCATTGCCATCAGCGCAACGGACATCTGCTCGCCAATCGTAAAAAGCATATCCATTTCTCTCTCGGATGGAGTTTTGTTGATTTCCTGCGCCATGTCAATCAGCTGGTCGGTCACATCACCCATAGCGGAAAGCACAACAACCACATCGTTGCCCTTTTCATATTCCTTTTTGCATCGTTTTGCCACATGAAAAATACGCTCTCTGTCTGCTACGGAAGTGCCGCCGAATTTTTTTACGATTAACATAGCCGATTCCCCTTTCTGCCAACCTCTGTTTCTTTACTATTATTTTACGCAGCACAACTTGCAAATAAAATACATTTTATGCTATGATTATTGCAAAAAGTGCGACCAGAGGAGAATCAAAATGGAAACGAATTATGAAAAACGGGGGTATCTTCTGGATGATTTCCGTCTGTTTCATTTAAAAGATAAAAAAGGAACGAATATTGCCTATCATTATCACGAATTCTGCAAGCTGTTGCTCCTGCGCAGCGGCTACGGCGGCTATACCGTAGATGGGCAGCGGTATGATTTAAAAACGGGAGATGCGGTTTTAATCGGCAGTCAGTGCGTTCACCGCCCAGAATTTGAACCGGGGGTTTTATATGAGCGTATGATTATCTATATCTCGCCGCAGTTTTTGCAGCAGCAATCCACGCCTGATTGTCAGCTTGAGGAAATTTTCAACGGCAAAAAAGGTGCCGTTCTGCATCTGGAAAACCCCGAAGCCATTTGGGCATTGGCGGACGCTTTGGAGCAGGAACTGGAAGGCAATGCCTATGGCAGAGTCATTCTCAGCAATGGGCTTCTGCTACGCCTTCTGATTGCCCTTGCGCGTCGGATGCAGAACCCCGATGCCGCCTTTGCAAAGCCAATTGTGCCGACCAATAGCCGTATTCTGGATATCCTGCACTATATGGATGCACACCTGACAGAGGACATCCCGATTGAGCGGCTCGCAGAAGAATTTTTCATCAGCAAATATCACATGATGCGCCTGTTTCGGCAGGAAACAGGCTATTCCATTCATGGCTATTTACAGGAACGCCGCCTGCTCCACGCAAGAGAGCTGATTCGTCAGGGCGTTTCCGCAACGGAAAGCTGCTTTCTTTCAGGCTTCGGCAGCTATTCCTCCTTCACGCGCGCCTACGCCAAACGCTTCGGCACCACCCCGACAGGCAGGAAAGGTGCCCCTGCGGAGGAAACGTATGAATAAAAAACAGAAAAAATTGAGCCGTACTGTAAATAGTACGGCTCTTTTTTTACATTGAATTCTGGTATTCTGTGCCCCATTTTTCCATTGCCTGCATAATCGGGCGCATGGATTCCCCCAAATCGGAAAGGGCATATTCCACCCTTGGCGGCACCTCGGGATAAACCGTTCTGGTGATAATCCCATCCGCCTCCATGGAACGCAGGCTGTCCGTCAGCACCTTCTGGCTGATGCCTTCTAAATCTCTTTTCAGCTCATTAAACCGCCACGGGCGCATAAACAGGTTCCGCATAATCAGCAGTTTCCATTTGCTCCCAATCAGCCGCACCGTTGTTGCCACCGGGCAGGCAGGCATTTCTTCCTTCGTCAGCATAAAAACACCTCCAAAAGTTCAGATTTGCATGTTACACTCCTATTATATCCTGCATGCGGTTTCTTCTGCAAGAGTTACTTTTTTGTGCCTATGTAATAAAATTGTGCGTACTTGTGGCACCGCTTTTTTAGCTGTATCATCATAGCTGTAAAGAAAAACAACGCACAACACAAGGAGGTACTACAAATGAAAAAGAAACTTACCATTCTCTTATCCGCAGTTATGACAGCATCCATGCTTGCAGCATGCGGCACACAGGAAAAAGCAGAACCCACAGAAACGGCAGAAAAGAAGCCCTCTGTGAAAGAGGTCGCTCTGGAAAGCGGCAATGTCACTGTTTATGATTACGGCGACACAAAACTGCATGCCTTTCTGACAGGCGACGCACTGGCAGATGTCGCTTATATCGTAGAGGGCAAGGATGCACTGGTCGGGATTGAACTGCCCAGCTTCACCGAAAATCTGGACGCATGGCAGGGCTATATTGCCGACCTTGATAAGCCCATGAACGATATTTTCCTTTGCAGCCATCCCGCAGGGGCAAGCTATATCGAAGGCATGAAGGTTTACGGCACAGAGGGCGCAAAGGAATCCATCTCCGCAGGCTCTGCCTACGCTACCACACAGGGGTTATATGAATCCTTCGGTGACGATTTCCACGGCGGCGCGGATACCGCAGAAATCAATACGGTTGTTTCCGGTAAGGTAACGGTCGGCGGCATTGATTTCAACCTGATTGACCATGGCGAAAGCTATGATCTGGAAATTCCTGCACTAAACGCTGTTTATACACACATGCTGGGCAAAACAAGCCACTCCATTCTTGTCAGCCTTGGACAGATGGACAGCCTGCTGGACACCCTCAAAGGCTATCAGGATGCCGGCTATGACATGATTCTGACCTCTCACGGCGGCATCGAAGGGCAGGATGCTGTCACCGAAAAAATTGCTTATGTCAAGAAAACAAAGGAACTTGCAGAAGCAAATGATACCGCAGAGGACTTCATCGCAGCCATGAAGGAAGCCTTCCCCGATTATTCCGGTGAAAATTACCTGGAAATGACCGCAGGCTATCTGTATCAGTAAGACAACATTTTATACAGCGGAAGGGTTCGGGAAACGTTTCGTTTCCCGAGTAAAATCCGCAGTCGGAATTTATTTCCGACGAGGAAAACAGCGAGTTTC
>JBNMGO010000065.1:0-6661 GCA_050872285.1 Anaerotignum sp. | reverse complement strand
ATGTACTTCATAGCCGCCCTCCTGAAAGATACCAATACAAACGTCTAAGTCAAATTTAAAGCTTTTATTCCCCGAAAAGGGATTATAGAATAATTTCAACTTTTTCATACAAATACCTTCCTTTATAAAGAGAATCTATATTTCTTACATCTGTTCGGGAGCCTGAATCCCCAGTAATGCCAGACCCTTTTTCAGTACGGTTTTCACAGCGAAAACAACTGCCAGTCTTGCCTGTCTTACCTCAGGCTCACTGTTGAGAATCGGGTTATCATGATAGAACTTGTTGAACGCCTGCGCAATCGCAACCAAATGTCTGGTTACAACAGAAGGCTCCAGCTTTGCCGCCGCATCCTTGATTTTGTCAGGGAAAGCTTCCAACAGCTTGCAGACATCCAGAGATGCTTCATCTGAAAGTGCATCGAAATGAATATTGCTGAAATCCAGTTCACCCGCACGTTTCAGAATGGAACAGGCGCGCGCATGGGTATACTGCACATAAGGGCCTGTTTCGCCATCGAAATTCAACATTCTTTCCCAGCTGAACACAACATCCTTGATTCTTGTGTTATACAGGTCATTGAAAATCACCGCACCAATGCCGACCTGTTTTGCGATTTCCTCTTTATTTTCCAGATTCGGGTTCTTTTCTTCAATAATACGCTTTGTTTCCGCACAAGCCTGATTCAGCAAATCCTCCATCAGCACAACATGCCCGTGACGAGTGGAAAGCTTGCCGCTGTCTAAGGAAACCAGACCGAAAGGCACATGAATCAGATCCTTGTACCAGTCGTAACCCATCTTATGGATAACCTCAAACCACTGCGCGAAATGCAGATTCTGGTCTAATGCGGTCAGATAGATACATTTATCAAAATTGTATGTTTTCTTGCGGTAAAGCGCCGCAGTGATATCTCTTGTTGCGTAAAGCGTACCGCCATCCTTACGGATAATCAGGCAGGGAGGCATATTTTTATCCTCCAGATCCACAATCATTGCGCCCTCGGATTCCTTCAGCAGATTTTTGTCCTTCAATTCCTGCACAACCGCGTCCATCTTATCATTATAGAAGGATTCGCCTGTGTACGCGTCAAATTTTACACCAAGCATTTCATATACGCGCTCAAATTCCTTGATAGAAATATCATAGAACCATTTCCAGAGTGTTAGCGCTTCTTCGTCGCCCTCCTGCATTTTTACAAACCACAGGCGTGCTTCGTCATCCATTTTCAGTTCGGGATGCTTTTCTGCTTCATCATGGAACTTTACATAAATCCTCATCAGCTCCTGGATACCGTCCTTTTCGACTGCCTCCTTGCTGCCCCATTTTTTGTACGCAACAATCAGCTTGCCGAACTGTGTGCCCCAGTCGCCCAGATGGTTGACACCCTCACAATGGTAGCCCAGTTCCTCGTGAATTTTATAAATCGCATTCCCAATTACAGTAGAACGCAGATGCCCAACGTGGAAGGGCTTCGCGATATTGGGAGAGGAATAGTCGATGACAACCGTCTTGCCCGCGCCCATGTCGCTCTTACCATAGTCCTCCTTCTGTTCCAGAACGGCAGAAAGCACCTGCTCCGCATACACGCTCTTGTCCACAAAGAAGTTGATATATGCACCGACCACCTGCATTTTTGCGATAAACGCAGGCTTTTCGATTTTTTCAATCAGCTCTGCGGCAATCATCGGGGGTGCCTTGCGGAATACCCTTGCCAGACGGAAACAGGGATACGCAAAATCACCCATTTCCTTTTTGGCAGGAATTTCCACTGCCGCCGCCGCATCCTCAACGGAAATATCCGCTGCTGCCGCCAGAAGTTTTGCAATTTCTATTTTAAAATCCATAAATTGATACCTCCAAAAGCCCTGTAAAAAAGGGACATACTTCTATTTACTATAGCATGAAAAAGGGGGAAAAACAAGGGTTTTGGGGCGAAAAGCGGCGCAGGCGCGCCTGCAACCTATAATAGCTTTCAGGGCAATTCAAAACAGCCTGCCCGAAGGACAGACAGCAAACCATGCCGGAAAGGCACTTTATACTGCCCGAATGGGCTCGTGGGGAGGGGATATCCAAGGGGAACCTTGTTCCTCTTGGACCTCCTGTGGGGGTCCGGGACCCATTGAGGAGGGGTCCCGGGTTTTTGTTACTTTTTAGCATAAAAAGTAAGGATGAAAATTTCCTGTTTTGCCAAAAAAGTTCCAAACGGGCGAAAGCTTATCTTCACCAAGAAAAATTTTTGGCGCGACTGCGCCCAATCGGCGCTTGCGCCGTTGCTCTTTCTTGCCCGCATGGCTCTCATCAACCCATTCGGCGCTTACGCCGTTGCTTTTATACAAAAAAAGACCCGATTTCTCGAGTCTTTTCAAACCGTTTTCAACTTAATATTTAACCGTATTTCACCGTCAGGTTCACATAAGAAATATGCTCCCGCATCGCGGTATACGCCGTCTGATAATCTCCGCCCTTAATGGCCTCGATAATCTTCCCATGCAGTTCAATCGTCACATCAATGACTCTGGGGTTCTGCGTCAGCGATTCACGCATCGCCAGACGAATCCCGTTTTCAAAGGAATCCTTCGATGCAAGCATGGTGCTCATCAACAGCTTATTATGCGTTGCCACCGCCACCTGCATGTGAAACATGGAGTCATAATCCACAAACTGATTCACATCATGACGGGATTCCTTCATTTTTTCATAATAATATTCCAGCTGGGCAATGTCCTCCTGTGTCGCGCGCTTCGCGGCATAGCTTGCCGTTTCCCCCTCAAGCATATAGCGAAATTCCAAAAGGTCATTCAGGTCGGAATTTTCGACCGTAATGCTGAAGGGCGCAATATTTACGATATTATCAATTTCATTTACAAACGTGCCTGCCTTTGAACGGCGGATAAACCCAAACACCGCCAGTGCCGTATATGCCTCACGCAGCGTACTTCTGCCAATGCCAAGCTGTTCGCTTACCACATTTTCATTCGGCATCATATAGCCCGCCGGCAGCTGTCCGTTTGTAATCAACTCCTTAAACCGCTGAAATAAATTCTGGGAGATATTATTTTTTCCCAAATCTTTTTTCAGATATGCGGCATTTTCTGCTAAATAATCTCTTTCTTCCATTCAGGATGCGCCTCCCCTTTCTCTTTTGTGTTTTGTATTTTTATACATACTTTATGGTATCATAAATAAACTTGCATGACAAGAAAATTTTGATATTTTTTTATAATTATCTCTTATGTTCTCAAAAAAATCCCTGATACCCTGTCTTTGCGAAACAGTGTATTTACAGGGAAAACAAAGCATCCAATCTGTATTTTACTTCTGTTGTCTGATAAATGTATGCATTTCTCTTCTTTTCGCAATAAAAAAAGCCTCGGTATTCATTAGCCAAGGCTTATTATGCAAAATTTCTTAATTCTTTTCCATTTTTTTGAGTTCTTCCTCAATCAGTCCATCCTCGTTATATTTCATGCCCTTCGCAATATTTTTCGCTCTTGTCTTTCTGGCAACGAAAAACGCGATAAAGCACATCGCAACGGGAATCAGCATAAAGCCGAAGAAGCTGATATCGTGGAACGCAAAACCGACAAAGACCGCCAGAAGGAACACCAGAAAAATAAACACCAGACCCGGCTTTGCCGTTTCGGATTTTGCGGCAATCATGCCCTCAAAAATCACGAATACCAGAAACAGGGAAATCAGCTGTCCATAGGACAGAATCACCTCTAATATACCATCAACGGGAAACAAAAACATACCCAACACCTCAATTCTCAATTTTATCATTAAAATATATTGTAGCATTTCGTATACATCATGTCAAATAGTTTGGGTTTAAAACTTTCCGCCGCCCCCGCCGAAGCTTCTGCCTCCGCTGGAAAAGGAACCGCCGCCGCTGAAGCCGCCTGTGTGGTGGTGATTGTTGTCATCATCCCTCGGAATCGGCACCATGGTCGTATGTGTATTCGCAAAGGTATCCTGATTCGTCCGCAGATGGCAGCCGTTCTCCTTCAGATACGCTCTGCCGTCCGTAAAAGGATGTACATTTTTGCACGCCTTCCGCATGCTCATAACCGAAACCCCTGCAATCACTGCGGAAAAGACCGCCGCAAGCAGCACAAGCATCGCAATGCCGCCGCCGCTCGAAACAGGATTTTCCGAGAAAAACGTATCCGTTTCGGGTCTGCCGTCCGCGCCATAGGTCTGGTAGTCCGAACAAAGGGAATCCACATCCCACCAGAGCTGCTCCATGCCGCCGTAGTAATCCCCATCGGAGAAATAGCCGCTGATTTCGTCCCAGATGGCCTCTGCATCCGCATCCGTAATCATTTGCATTGCTTCGCCGCTGGTCACAAGCTGCCCTTCTCTGTCGCCCATATTCAGAACGAAAATCGCGCCGCTGTAGTCCTCGCCAACGCCCAGATCCTGCTCGATATAAAACTGCGCGCCGTATTCCCTTGTCGATAAGCCTTCGGTGTCATCCGTGGTGAGGTATGCGAAATCAATGTCATATTCTTCCTTCGCATCCTCACAGAACTGCTGCAGATTCTGCTCCTCTTCCGCCGTCAGCAGGTCTGCATTGTCAAATACCCTCTGCTCCGCCGCAGAAACAGGCAGAACGGAAAGCAGAAGAAACACCATCATCAGAACCGCAAATCCTTTTTTCTTCATCACAGCACACCTCCCATCACCATCAATGCGATTGCAAGCATCACAATCACAAAGGCAATACAGAAAATAATTGCGAACCATTTCGCGGTCTGGCTGTTGCTGACAGGCAGCTCCCCGACGATTTTCCCCGTCTGCCCGTTCATCGCAAAAAGGTATACCTTCCCTTCATATTTGCTCATCAGCATCCAGATGGGCAGGAGCATATAGCTTTGCTGATTGGAAGAAAAATCCGTATGGCATTTCACGCCGTAAACGCGCTGATAGCTTTTGCCGCCCTCCGCCGCCTTATGCTCCACGCCGGGGGTAATGCGGTTCGTCATGCGGTCATATAAATCCTTCGGCTCGTATGTATATTTTTCTGCCAGAAAGCCGCTCAGATAGCTCATATCAAAGGGCTTTTTCTTCTCCAGATGAAACGGCTCCAGTGCATCCATCAGGTCATCCTGCATTTTCTCCGAAGCATCCAGAGGGATGTTTTCAAATTCCATCGTCCCTGCGCGGTGAATATGATACAAATCCGTTTTCGTATAAATAAAGCGCGTGTCTGACCATGTGGTCACATTTTCACCCGTCGCATGGTAATCAAAATCCGCCTTGCAGTCAAACACCCAGAACGGCACATATACGCCCGTAATCTTTTCCAGCCGCTGTTCGGAGGTATAGCCCTTCGGGAGCAGCTTTTTCCCCTTGCAAAGCTGCAAAAAAGCCTTTCTTGCGTCCTCCTTATCCGTTTCAAAGGGGAGAATCGCAGAGGGGCGGTATTCCCCTTCCAGCTGTGTCGGCAGAATGGTCGGGTTGCCGCAGAAAACGCAGAAGGTTGCCGCCGTCACGTCATCCGTCACAATCTCGCCGCCGCAGGACGGGCAGTGATACGCCCGCAGATGGCTCAGATCCCCGTCTGTTTTATCAATGTTTTCCTCATAATGATAGGAAACCTCCGCCGTGTTTTCCGCCGCCTCGGCTCTTGGTTTGATTTCATAATCATCCTGCTTTGTCTGTGCGCCTCTCTGCTCCAGCTCTTCCTTTGTAAATTTGCCGCCGCAGTAATCGCAGACCCATTTCTGCTCCTTCCCGTCATAGCGCAGATACGCCATGCAGTCGGGGCAAAGGTAGGTCAATGCTGTCTGTTCCATTTTTATTCACATCCCTTCGGATTTCCGTTATCGTTTATGCTTTGGTTTCAGCTCTGCCAGATAGCCTGCCGTGATAATGCCTGTCGGCAGAGCGAACACCGCAATCCCCACAAAGGAGGTCACAATGGCAATGATTTTGCCGATATTCGTCACAGGGTAAATATCCCCATAGCCAACCGTTGTCAGCGTGATGGTCGCCCAATAGACCGCATCCAGAAAGCTTGCAAAGGTATCCGGCTCCACCTGAAACAGTATCAATGCCGAAAGAAGGATATACCCCACCGCCAGAAGCCCAATCGTCAGAAGGTTATCCTTTTCCTTATGAATCACCTGCGTCATCAGATGAAACCCCTTGGAATAGCGCAGAATCTTCAAAGGCTTCATGCACTTTGGCAGGCGCAGGATACGCACCGCCTTCAACGTCGAATACAAAGGCGTCAGCGAGGAAAGAATCGCAATCAGGTCAACCACAGCGAAAAACGTAAACGGATAGCGCAAAAAGGGCCTTTCCCCCTTCAGCTTGAAATCCGCCGTCCCCCATCTGAGCATATAGTCTATGATGAAAATCAGCACCGTTATGCGGTCAATCCAGTAAAACGCAGGATTCGTGCTGTCCTTCACACAAAGGGGCAGAACGCTTGCAATAATGCAAAAAATCATAAACCAGTCATAATATAGACTAAGCCTATCCTCCTGCTCGCCCTTTTCAATCATTTCAAAAATCCGCCGCCGCATAGACCGTCCTCCCTTCCCCGCTTAGAACCGTCCTTCTCTCAGAAAAAAGGGATATCCGCATTTTGAATATCCCCTTTCTCTGTTTATTCCTCTGTTTCCTGTGCTTCCTCGGTTTCCTCAATGT
>JBNMGO010000049.1:0-7506 GCA_050872285.1 Anaerotignum sp. | reverse complement strand
CGATGCCATGGATGTGGATGTGCTGGCAAAAAAAGGTGAACAACGGCAGTCCAAACGGGGCTTTAATACAAAAAAGAGTGAAAATATCATTTCCAATGGCTCTATCATTGTGGTCAATGAAGGGCAGTGCATGATGATTGTAGAGCAGGGCAAGGTAGTCGAGGTCTGCGCCGAAGCAGGCGAATTTGTCTATGATTCCGCAACAGAACCAAGCCTGTTCTATGGGGATTTAAAAGAGAGCATCAAGGAAAGCTTCCGCCAGTTCGGCAAGCGTGTCGGCTTTGGCGGTGACCCTGCGGGTGACCAGAGAATCTACTATTTTAATACAAAGGAAATCCTCGGGAATAAATACGGCACCTCAAACCCTGTGCCGTTTCGTGTTGTCGATACGAATATCGGTCTGGATATTGATATTGCGATTCGCTGTCATGGGGAATATGCGTATCATATCATCGACCCCATTCTGTTTTACAAAAATATCTGCGGCAACATTACGGATACATACACCAGAGATAACATGGAATCTCAGCTGAAAAGTGAAATGCTGACCGCGCTCCAGCCTGCCTTCGGCAAACTTTCCGCCATGGGTATTCGTTACAGCGCTCTGCCTGCCCATACTATGGAGCTTTCACAGGCGTTGAATGAGGTGCTTGCGGAAAAATGGGGCGGCAGATATGGCATTGAGATTACCTCCATCGGTGTGAACAGCGTGAAGGCATCCGATGAGGATGAAGCCATGATTAAGGAACTGCAAAGAAATGCAACCCTCCGCAATCCTTCCATGGCGGCGGCGCATCTGGTCAATGCACAGGCAGAAGCCATGCAGGCGGCAGCGGCAAACCCCAATGCAGGCCCGATGATGGCATTTGCAGGCATGAATCTGGCAAATCAGTCCGGCGGCATGAATGCAGGGCAGCTTTTCCAGATGGCGGCACAGCAGCAATCCCAAACACAGCAGCCTCAGACACCCACCCGGACAGGCTGGACCTGCAGCTGCGGCGCGACAGGCAATACAGGCAATTTCTGCACGGAATGTGGCGCGAAAAAGCCGGAGGAAAATGTATGGATTTGTGAATGTGGCAGTCATAATAAGGGGCGTTTCTGTCCCCAGTGCGGCAAACCCAAGCCGGCAGGCGTACCGCAGTATCGCTGCGATAAATGCGGCTGGGAACCCGAAGACCCCACAAAGCCCCCTCGCTTCTGCCCCGAATGTGGCGATCCTTTCGGGGACGAGGACAAAATCTGAGTCAAAACAGGTTTCTGAGAATATCCTTGCTTTTTAAAAATGCAGGCGGTATAATGAAGCTACAATCGAACACACAGAGGGGAGCTTGCTCAGGCAGGCTGAGAGGAAGGAATTGCCTTCGACCCATAACCTGATTTGGATAATGCCAACGTAGGGATGCCTGAAATGCAGAAAAGACAAACAAAGGAAGTTACCAAATCAGGGTAGCTTCCTTTTTTATATGGGTGTCGATTGAGTTGGATGTAAGGAGGTGAAATTTGCGTGGTAAAAATCAATGGTGAAGCGCTTGCCGTTGCAGGAAAAACCCTTGCGGAATATCTGGCAGGTACAGACTATAACCCCAAGCGGATTGCGGTGGAGCGCAATGGCGAAGTTGTGCCAAAGGCAGCCTATGGCGAAACAATTTTGCAGGATGGAGATGTGATTGAGGTTGTGAATTTTGTAGGAGGTGGCTGATTTGGGCAGGATTCCTGAAAGGGAAGACTTGCAGCGAGCATTAGCGGCACGACATGGAAAAACTGTGCAGGAAAAATTCAATCAGGCAACAGTTGCCATCTGCGGCTTAGGCGGCTTAGGCTCCAATATTGCGATTGCCCTGGCAAGAGCAGGCGTTGGCAGGCTGATTCTGACGGATTTTGACAAGGTGGATATCACCAATCTGCACCGACAGCAGTATAAGGCAAACCAGATAGGAGAGTTCAAAACAGAGGCTCTGGCGGCGAATCTGCGCGAGATTGCACCATATCTCGAATTGGAAACGCATACAACCGCCATTACAGAGGAAAATTTTGAAGAAATCCTTGCCTCTGCCGATGTCATCTGCGAAGCATTCGATAACGCAGAAGCAAAGGCAATGCTGGTCAATGGCGTGCTGGAAAAATTACATACGAAATATCTGATCGCTGCATCCGGCATGGCAGGGTTCGACTCTGCAAACAGCATCCGAACCAGAAGGATTACAGACCATTTTTATCTCTGCGGAGACGGAGTCAGCGATGTTGCAGATGACATTGGCTTATTGGCGTCCCGTGTGATGGTATGCGGCGCACATGAAGCGCACATGGTTCTGCGAATCCTTTCCGGTCGTTATGAACCGTAATTTTGAAGAAAGAAGGGATTTTCATGCAGAAAGAAGACAAATTTATCATTGGCGGACATGAATTTCATTCCAGATTTATTCTGGGCTCCGGTAAATATTCCTTAAAGCTGATTGAAGCGGCTGTAAAGGATGCCGGTGCGGAAATCATCACTCTGGCAGTACGCCGCGCGAATACAAAGGATCAGGAAAATATTCTGGATTTCATTCCCGAAAATGTTACCCTGCTCCCCAATACCTCCGGCGCAAGAAATGCCGAAGAAGCAGTCCGCATTGCAAGACTGGCAAGAGAATTGGGCTGCGGCGATTTCGTAAAGGTAGAAATTATGCGCGACAGCAAATATCTCCTGCCCGATAACTATGAAACCATCAAGGCAACCGAAATCCTTGCAAAGGAAGGCTTTGTGGTTATGCCCTATATGTACCCCGATTTGAATGTAGCGCGTGATTTAGTAAACGCAGGTGCGGCAAGCATCATGCCTCTGGCTTCTCCCATCGGCTCCAATAAGGGTCTGGCAACGAAGGAATTTATCCAGATTCTGGTGGATGAAATTGATTTGCCCATCATCGTAGATGCAGGCATCGGCAGACCTTCTCAGGCGTGTGAAGCAATGGAAATGGGCGCGGCGGCAATCATGGCAAATACCGCTCTGGCAACCGCAGGTGATTTGCCCCTGATGGCATCCGCATTCCGTCAGGCAATCGATGCAGGCAGAAAGGCATACCTTTCCGGTCTGGGTAGAGTGCTGACCAGAGGTGCATCCGCATCCGATCCGCTGACAGGTTTCCTGCGTGATTAAGGAGGGATAAATGATGGAAAATCAATTTTTTGTAGACTCCGAATTTCTTTCCCCCGAAGCACTGCAGCGTAAGCATGAGTTGGAAACAAACCCTGCCTCCAGAAAGAATCACATGGAATATATGCCCGGGATGGAAATCATCAAATCCGATATCCGCGACACAGTCATGGCGCATGTGGAGGAATACGATTACGATAAATATACGGCAAGAGATGTGCGCGCGGCGCTCGATCATGAAACCTGCTCTGTAGAGGATTTCAAGGCATTGCTTTCCCCTGCGGCGGCTCCCTTCTTAGAGGAAATGGCGCAGAAGGCAAGAATCGAAACCAGCAAGCATTTCGGCAATACCGTTTATCTTTTCACCCCCCTGTATATTGCCAATTACTGCGAGAACTACTGCGTATACTGCGGCTTCAACTGCTATAACCATATCAACCGCATGAAGCTGAATATGGAGCAGATTGAAAAGGAAATGCAGGTTATTGCGGACAGCGGCATGGAGGAAATCCTGATTCTGACAGGCGAAAGCCGCGCCATGAGTGATGTGAAATACATCGGCGAGGCATGTAAGCTGGCAAGAAAATATTTCCGTATGGTCGGCGTGGAAATTTATCCTGTGAATACGGATGAATATCAGTATCTGCATGAATGTGGCGTGGATTATGTCACTGTTTTCCAGGAAACCTATGATAACGTGAAATATGAAACCCTGCACCTGATGGGGCATAAGCGTGTCTGGCCCTACCGCTTCGATGCACAGGAAAGAGCCCTGCGCGGCGGCATGAGAGGTGCCGGTTTCTCTGCATTGCTCGGTCTGTCCGATTTCAGAAAGGACGCACTGGCAAGCGCACTGCACGTTTATTATTTACAGCGGAAATATCCCCACGCGGAAATGTCCTTATCCTGTCCCAGACTGCGCCCGATTATCAATAACGATAAAATCAATCCTCTGGATGTCGGCGAAAAAGAGCTTTGTCAGGTTCTCTGTGCATATCGTATCTTCATGCCCTTTGTCGGCATTACGGTATCCTCCAGAGAAAGCAGATCCTTCCGTGACGGTATCGTAAAAATTGCCGCAACGAAGGTTTCCGCAGGCGTTTCCACAGGCATCGGTGACCATGAAAGCAAATACACCGGTAAGGAAGCGGAAGGCGCAGAGGGTGACGAACAGTTCGAAATCAATGACGACCGCAGCTTTGAAACCATGTATGAGGATATGGCGGAGGAAGGATTGCAGCCTGTGCTGAATGATTATCTGTATGTCTGATATTTTGTGTGTCACAAACCGCAGCCTTTGTCACGAGGACTTTTTGCAGAGAATCCGAAAAATTGCAGCCTGTCAGCCGAAGGGCATCATCCTGCGCGAAAAGGATTTAAGCGAAGAAGCATACAAGGCATTGGCGGAAGAAGTAATGCAAATCTGTAAGGAAAATAACGTTCCCTGCATCCTGCACAGCTTTATTGATGCAGCATGTTCGCTGGGAGCGGAAAGCATCCATTTGCCCCTGCATATTCTGCGCGGCATGAAGGAAGAAAAAAAGAAACAATTCCGAAACATTGGCGCATCCTGCCATTCTGTTGCAGAAGCACAGGAGGCGGAGCAGCTCGGCTGTACCTATATCACAGCAGGACACGTTTTCGTAACGGACTGCAAGAAGGGACTTGCCCCCAGAGGGCTTGCGTTTCTGCAGGAAGTTGTGGAAAGTGTATCCATTCCTGTTTATGCCATCGGCGGCATCAACAGCGAAAATGCGGCATCGGTCAGAAAAACGGGTGCGGCAGGTGCCTGTGTGATGAGTGGACTTATGCAGTGTGAAAATGTGGAAGAGCAAATGAAAAAACTGGAAAAATAGAAGAATGTCAATGAAAATTTCTGACAGTATCCGAAAGGAACAGCCCGAATACGGGAAGGCAGAAGGGGAGCGCCTTAGGCCTTGCAGAGATGAACAGCGATGGGAAGCCGTGTTCCGGCGTGAGAGGAGACCATGAAGTTTCGACCGAATTTTTTGAAAAGGACCAAAGATGTTTTGGATGTTTTTTTGGTCTGCGAAAAATTTCGGGAGAACGCTGCATTGGGAGCCGTTCTCCCGCTTTTTTATTTTGTCTGCAAGCTGTCTGCAAAAAGAAAAAATCCCAAAGGGACTTTGAGATTTTTTGTTCTTGCAGGCTTTTTTTATTTTTAAATTTATTTTGCGGCATCCTTTTTGTGTACCGCAGGGGTGGAATCGAAGGTGTGATTTCTCCCAAGCATATATGCCAGCTTGACCAGTGCCTTTTCTTCCTCTGTCAGCTGCCGCTCCAATCGTTCCTCAATATGCAAAAACAGAGACTTCACGTTGGTACGCAGGCGCTTCGGCTTTTTTGTCAGCATGGTGAGCGGCTGAAAGGTGTCCGGCTGCATGTTTTCGGGATGTGTAATCGCAAAGATTTTCGCCGTATAAACCGCATCATTCAGGGCGTTGTGGAAATTTTCCTCCTGCGGCAGTTCCAACGCCTCAACCGCGTTTTTCAGACCGATTGCCTTGCCTGTTTCGTGGTGCAGATATTCCGCCGCAAAGGGCTGTACATTCAGAAACTGATTTGTCATCGCGTCCGCATCCAGATTGTAATACAGAATATTGCGATACAGAGACTTGATATCATCCCCACCCCAGGTGCAGAGAACGGCAGGTTCCTTGCCGATAAAGGCAAGAAATGCCTGATACGCTTCGGGAAAATGCGGCTGTCCGGCAAGCATCTGCGGACGAATCCCCGTAATTTTTTCCACAAAGGGGTGCAGACGGGGATAAATCTGCGGAGAAATCATGTAATTAAAGGAATCCAGCTGTTCAAAGCGTTCATTCAGCTTCACCGCCCCAATCTGAATAATCTCAAAGGGACACTCGGGGTTCGGCTCCACCTTTTTCCCGGATTTAAAGGGGAACGCCTGATTGAATTCCAGATCCAAAACAATGTAATTCATAGAAAAAACTCCTTTATAGAAAACTTCTTTCGGAAGTATTTTGCATACTGCGTCCTTTTTATCTTACCATGAAAGCAGCCGGAAGAAAAGAGGAACTTCCTTCTTGTCCGATTCCGAAAGAAATGATACTATAGGAATAGGAAAACGAAACAAAGTAAGGGAGGACGGAAATGAAGCTGACATTCACAGAGGAGCAGATTGCAAACGAACTGCACAAAATTTATCTCGAAGAGGATGACCTTCTCATGGAGGGCGAATTTGTCACAGGAGAGGGCAAAAATTACGTCATTACAGGCGTGGCGACCATTGAAGGTGAACGCTATCATGATTTTGAAATTGAATTTGAACTGACAGAGAAGCCTGCGGAGGAAACCCTCGAGGCGATTATGCAGACCGATTGGGAATGGTACGATTTCCTTTGTTGATTCTATTTTGCGAAAAAGAGAAAGGATGTGGAGTGAATGGGAAACTTTCATTATTTTATGCCGACGGATTGCTATTTCGGCAGAGGCTGCGTAGCGGAGCATAAGGCCGCAATGGCGAAGCTTGGTAAAAAGGCAATGGTCGTTACAGGGAAAACCTCTGCCAAGAAAAACGGCGCACAGCAGGATATCACCGATGCACTGGACAGCTTAGGCATTGCGTGGATTCTGTTTGATGAAATCGAGGAAAACCCTTCCGTAGAAACCGTAGAACGTGCGGCAAAGCTTGCCATTGCAGAGGGTGTGGAATTTTTCATCGGCATTGGCGGCGGCTCCCCGATGGATTCCTCTAAGGCGATTGCGACTATGGCGGCGCACCCTGAACAGTGGACGGATGCCCTTTGGAACGCAGAAAATAAGGCATTGCCCGTGGTAGCCGTTCCCACAACCGCAGGTACAGGCTCCGAGGTAACGCAGTATGCCATCGTAACCCTGCATGCAAAAAGAACAAAATCGAGCATTGCGGCGCATATCTTTGCAACAGTGGCATTCCTCGATCCGAAATATATGGATACCTTGCCTGCCAGAACCACAAACAACACCGCTGTGGATGCACTGACGCATCTGGTGGAAAGCTATCTTTCCGCAAAGGCAACCGCAGTCAGCAGAGAAATCGCGAAGCAGGGGCTGCTGCTTTTCAGGGAATGTATGCCTGCCCTGCGTGAAAGAGCCTATACCCCCGAAACAAGGGACAAACTGATGCTGATGTCCGCCCTTGGCGGCGTGGCAATCGCACAGACCATGACCTCTCTGCCCCATGGCATGGGCTATTTCCTGACCTACGAAAAGGGTCTGCCCCACGGCATGGCAAATGGAGTCCTGACACAGGCATATCTGGAGCTGTTCCCCGAAGGGGATGAAAACGTTGCGAAGGTTCTGGAATATCTTGGCTTTGCAAGCACCGCCGAGATGGGTACCTT
>JBNMGO010000127.1:0-4762 GCA_050872285.1 Anaerotignum sp. | reverse complement strand
TTGCTGTTCCGCATGGCAGGTGTTGCCCTTTCCGTCACAAAAACGCCACTTTCGGGCAAAGAGCGGCTGTTCTGCATGCTTGCCTATACGCCGAAGGCAACCGTACAGGCGGCAATCGGCGGCATCCCCCTCAGTATCGGGCTTGCCTGCGGCAATATCACGCTGACCGTTGCCGTTCTCGCCATCCTCATCACCGCCCCCTTCGGCGCGCTCTGCGTGGATCATCTGCATCAAAGACTTTTACAGAAATAAAAAAACAGGCATTGAGATGTTTTCTTCTCAGTGCCTGTTTTCTTTTTGCGGTATGATGTTTCCGCTTTCAACGTAGAATAGGTTATCTCGGCTGATATATTTTCGGACAGAATCCTCAATCCCCGTGCAGGTCACAAACGCCTGCAAGCCGTCAATGCTTTCCAGAAGGTATTTCTGGCGGCTTTCGTCCAGTTCCGAAAACACATCATCCAGAAGCAGAACGGGCAATTCCCCCGTTTCCTCCCGAATCAGGTCAATCTCCGCCAGACGCGCCGCAAGGGCAGTCGTCCGCTGTTGCCCCTGCGAGCCATAGACCTTCGCCTCCCTGCCGTTGACCAGAAAGCTGATATCATCCTTATGCGGACCGCTTTGGGTTGCCCCAAAGAGAATATCGCGCTCCAGATTGCGGTGCAGCCGTTCCGCAAGCGAACCCTCCTCGCAATTCGGCTTATAAAGCGTTTGTAGGCTGTCCCTGCCGCCTGTCAGCCGCGCAAGCTTTTCCGCCGCAATTTCATCCAGACGCACCAGAAAACGCCTTCTGGCGGCAATGATGCGCTCGCCGTATTCCACCATCTGCCCGTTCCAGACGAAAAGCGTCTCCTGCAGGGACGGCTTTTTCTGTATTTCCTTCAGCAGATTGTTCCGCTGTTTCAGAATCCGATAATACTGCTGCAAATCATAATAATAGACCTTGCTTAACTGGCAAAGCTCCATATCCAGAAAACGGCGGCGCTCCGCAGGGCCATCCTTCACCAGAGATAAATCCTCCGGGGAAAAAATAACGGCATACAGCGTGCCGAACAGCTCGCCCAGACGCTTGACAGGCAGACCATTGACGGCAATGCCCTTTTTTTCATTCTGCTTGAGATGCACATCAATCTTGTCGCTGCGGTTTTCGGTCTGCACCAGCAGGCGGATATGGCTTTCCTGTGCATCAAAGGCAATCAGCTGTTGGTCGCTTTTGCCGCGCATGGAACGCCCCATCGCGCAGAAATACAGCGACTCCAGAAAGTTTGTTTTGCCCTGTGCATTGCTGCCGTAAATCACATTGATTCCCTCGGAAGGCTCGATATGCAGTTGTGAAAGGTTACGAAATCCCTGTAGGAAAATCTCCGTGATATGCATATTGATTCACCTGTTATTTATAAATATAAAATCACGCTGTATATTCCTGCAATGCCGTTTCCAGTGCGGCAAGCTTTTCTTTCAGCATTTTTTCTCGTTTTTGATAAATTTCCTGCGCCTCGGCTTCCTCCTCGGCATAGGCATAGTCCTCCGAAAAGGTCACCCAATCGGAAAAATATTTCTCAATATCGTTTTTTATTTCACGAACTAAATCCAGCTTGGAGCACTTTATCGTATATTCCTCTGCACCAAAGTCACCCTCTGTGACAATTTTTGTCTCCTCGTCCGCTGTCAGTGTAAAGGCGGACCCTTCCTCGTCAAACCATAGGTTTAAGGGTGTCCGCTCCTGTACAGACTGGACACCCCTGTCCAATACCATAACAGGGATGTCCTGTACATAGCTGCCCAGTCCTTCAAAGTCCTCCAAGTGGATTTCCGTCCAGCCGTTTTTCGGTTTTGTAAACATCCCGATTCACTCCTAAAAATACATACGAAACGTATAATTATTCTTGACATAAATCAATTTTTTCTTTTTTCTCAGGCTTCCAGCTCCACCTCAACAGAGCCGACGCCCTTCAGCTCCACAATATCCCCGTGGCGGATTTTCTTGCCGCGTTCCGTTGCAACCTCGCCATTTACGAGCACTTTTCCCTGCGAAAGAAAATATTTCACATCAGAGCCCTGATCAATCAGCCCTGCCAGCTTCAGCACCTGCTGCAGCTTGATAAATTCTGTATGAATATACACCTTGTTCATGTTGTTTTCCTCCTTTTACATCCGCAGCGGCAGAATCAGATATTTAAAGGAATCCCCTTCCTCCGGCAAAATCGTGCAGGGGCTGAGGGATGCCATGAAAATCATCTTTACGGTTTCTTCCTCGATGGAGCGCAGCGCTTCAATCAGATATCTGGGGTTGAAGGCAATCGCCAGATCATCCCCTTCGACCTCTGCGGTTACGTTTTCATGCGCGGTGCCCATGTCACTTCTTGCGGTGATATCCATGCCCTTTGCGCGAATCATCAGACGGACGGGCGTTTTGCGGTTATCTCTGGAAACCAGAGATGCACGTTCCAGTGCCTGAATCAGTTCGCTTTTGTTGATAACCACCTTTGTTTTGTAGTCCTCGGAGAAGGACTGCGCATAGCGGATGAAATCCCCTTCAATCAGACGGGAAACCATCACAGCTGTCCCTAAATCAAACAGGATATGCTTTTCCGTCAGGTAGATGGAAAGAGTATCGTCCTCCTCCTGAGAGAGGATTTTATTCAGCTCGGACAGCGTTTTCCCGGGTACAATCACATCCGTGTCCCCACTGCCTGCCAGCAGGCTGTTTTTGCGGAAGGAAATGCGATAGCCGTCAACGGAAACCACATTGACAGAGTTGTTCCGCAGCTCGAATAATTCCCCGGTCAGGACAGGCTTGGAACCATCCTGCGCGATGGAGAAAATCGTCTGGCGAATCATGTCGCGCAGCTTTGCCTGCTCCATGGAATAGAGCTTTTCCTGTTCCACCTCGGGCAGGTTCGGGAAATCCTCACCGCTCTGCCCCATGATTTTAAATTCAGAGGAGCCGCTGACAATGGTCACGGCATACTCCTCATCTGTGGAAATCGTGACGGATTCGCCGTTTAAGCGGCGGACAATTTCGTTGAAGATACGCGCTTCAATGGCAACCTCGCCGGTTTCCTGGATTTCCGCGTCAATCGGTGCAGTACGGATGCCGATTTCCAGATCGTTGCCGGTCATGATAAAGCCTCTTTCATTGGCGGTTAATAAGATACATTCCAGAATGGGTAATGTGGTGCGGTTGGAAACCGCTTTATTTACAATGTTGATATACTGTAACAGTAAATCCTTGCTGCATGTCAGTTTCATTGTTGTGTACAACTCCTTTGTTCACATGTATAAGTAAGATATAAAAGATTTGATCCGTAGTAGCAGTAGTAGGGGCTGTGAAGTTGTGGAGAACTCCGTTTTTGCCCGAAAAATCAAAGTTTAAGCCGTTTGGAAAACCCTGTGGACAACTGCGGACAACTCTCCAGATTATCCACGTTTTCCACAATACGGGAATAATGAACAGATTTATCCACAATTTATTCAGAGGAATTTTACAGGGGGATGTGGAAAGATCTTGGGGCTTTGCCCCAAACCCCACCAAGGGAATGATTCCCTTGGAACCCCATTTGCCTGCGGCGCTGGTGAAAGGAATACTCCTTTCACTTGTTTATATTATGATATTCCTGATATTTTCCACCGCAAAAGCGATAGCTTTTGCAAATCGGGTCAAGGGGGTGACCCCCTTGCAGGGTTCTTAGGGACAGCGTCCCTAAGGGTTTTAAGGTTTTAAGGTTTTACGACTCTTTAATCTCTTTCTCTAACGCACGGACGGTTTTCTGTAAGCCCTCGTCACTCTCCAGCTGCTTCTCAATCTTCGAAATGGCATAAATGACCGTTGTATGATCCCTGCCGCCAAAGCTCTCGCCAATCTTCGGCAGCGAGATATCCAATAGCTTCCGGCACAGATACATCGATACCTGTCTCGGGAACGCGATATTCTTCGGCTTTTTACTCCCCTGGATATCCTCCACACGGATGTTATAATACTCCGCTACGACCTGTTGGATCAGCTCCGGTGTCAATGGTGTTGCGGAATTTTCACTGAAAATATCCTTTAAACTGTTCTCCGCTAAGGCAATGGAAATATCCTGATTCGTCAGCGTGGCAAAGGCAACAATTCTGGTTAAAGCCCCTTCCAGTTCACGGATATTCGATGCGATATTCTTCGCAATATACGCCATCACATCATCCGGCACAGTCAGGTTATCCCGTTCCGCTTTTTTCTTCAGAATCGCGATTCTTGTCTCATAATCGGGCGGCTGTACATCCGCAATCAGACCCCATTCGAATCGGCTGCGGAGTCTATCCTCCAGTGTCTTAATCTCCTTCGGCGGACGGTCGGACGAAATGATAATCTGTTTATTCGATTCATAGAGCGCATTAAAGGTATGGAAAAATTCCTCCTGTGTCCCTTCTTTTTTGGAAATAAACTGGATATCGTCAATCATCAGTACGTCGATATTGCGGTATTTATTCCGAAATTCCTCGTTTTTATTATTCTGGATGGAGTTAATCAGCTCATTGGTGAAGGTTTCGCTCGTGACATACAGCACCTTCGCCTGTGGGTTGCGGTCCAGTATAAAATGCCCGATGGAGTGCATCAGGTGCGTTTTGCCAAGCCCCGAATTGCCGTACAGAAACAGGGGGTTATACGCCTGCGCAGGGGATTCCGCAACGGCAAGGGAGGCGGCATGCGCCATACGGTTGCTGTTGCCGACAACGAAGGAATCGAATACATATTTCGGGTTCAGGTTTCGGGCAAGCTCAT
>JBNMGO010000317.1:0-2274 GCA_050872285.1 Anaerotignum sp. | reverse complement strand
ATCTACCGCCGCCGCACCGTTCATGGCAATATGAAAAAAGGAACCAAGCTGCCGCATGGGAATGAAAAATTCCGCGGAAAGCAGCACAATCAGAAGACCCTCCGCAAAGAAAAGGTTGCCCTGCCGCAGCTGCAAAGCCATGGTAATCATGCCTGCCGCCGCGCCGCCATAGGCGACTAAATCCATCACGGAAATGGAATTTAACTGCATAATCAGCACGCGCATGGTTGCCTTGCGGAACACCTCCGCGTTTTCGTCCATTTCGCGATGCTTTTCGGCATCCGCCTGATAGATTTTCAGCGTGGTCAGGCCTTGAATATTTTCCAGAAAATTTTCGCCAAGGTTGGTGTAAGCCGTCCAGTATTTCGAGAGCAGCTTTTTCGCGAGCTTCTGCACCGCAATAATGGAAAGCGGAATCACAGGCACGCAGAGGAGCAGAACCGCCGCCGTCCGCAGATTCACAAATGCAATGCAGAAAAACAGCGTAACCGGCGCGAGAATCGCATAAAATAACTGCGGCAGATATGCGCTGAAATACGTTTCCAGCTGTTCGATGCCTTCAACGGAAACCTGCACTGCTTCTGCTGTCGGCACGAATTGGCTGTAATTCTGTCCCATTGCGGCAAGGTGCGTGAAGATTTTCTTCCGCAGCAGCGCCTTCGCCTTCTGGGAAAGGGCAGTTGCCATCTGCACCTGCGCTCTAGTGAAAACAGCCTTCAGACAGACGCAGAGCAGCACAAGAATACTGGTTTTGATCACATTCGGGTAAAAATACGCACTGCCGTGCACGAGACAGGCGTGGATAAACAGACAGACGGCAACGGTCGCGCCGATGCTGCAAAGCAGACCGAGCCACTGAAAAAATACGGTTTTTAGGATATATCCCCCCGCGCGCGGCACAAGGGATAAAAGTCGCTTGTTCAGCATAAAAATAGCCCTCCAAAATGATTTTTTACATACAAAAATAAGACAAATCATTTCGGACGGGCAATCCTGTATATTTGAAAAGAAAAGGATATTCTGTTTTTACATGAGAGTTTAGATGAAATGCTCCGTTTTGTCAATACAAATCAGTCGATGGGTTCCATCAGGCTGAATTGAAACGTAATCTCCGCAATGGAGCTGGGCATGTTCTTATTGGACGCAGATGCCTGTATTTTCATCTGCCCCAGTTCGGGATGCCCAAGGTCGTTGTTCTGATACATGATATCTTTCAGGGGAAGAATGAAGATATGCTCCTCGCGTTCCTCCGCCTCATGCCATTCGTTTTTTGCATAATAGCTGAGGGATTTCAGATAGCCCTTCAGCATTTTGCCTTCTCTGGATTTATAATAAAAGACGCGCGCTTCTAATTGCAGTTCCGCCGTATGTGCATCCAGAATGACCTTCGCAGGGTGGAGAAAGCCCTTATCCCCCATAGAGGCGGACATATCCCCCAGCTTGCGCACCTGAAACGGCACAGCATAGACTCCGTTTTTATACTGCTGCAAAACGGAGCGTTTGACAAAGCCTTCCTCCGCCGCAGGCAGCTTTTTGAAGCCGCCGTTCTGAAAATCCTCCAGAGCGGCAGTGAAGCTGGGCGGAAAGGCGCCGAGAAAACGGCTGTATGCCTCCTCCACAATTTCCTCCTCCATGCCGATGTAATTATGAAAGAGATTGAAGAATACGGCTCTTTCGCGCTGCATCTCTCTGAGGGCAGCTTTTCCCTTTTCGGTCAGGCTGTATTCTATGGTCTTGCTTTTGGAAACAGAGGTCACATAGTCCTTCTGCGCCAGAAGCTTCAGCGCAACATTGACACTGGGCCGCTTTACGTTTAAAAATTCGCTGATGGTTGTCTGCGTTGCGCCAAGCGGCTTTAACGCATCGATTGCAGCAATATAATTCAGTTGTGAATGGGATAATTCGGATAATTCCATATGATACACTCCTTTCCACATCTATTTGTAATATGGAAGGATAATGATAGGATAAGCAGTCTTTTTCATTAAGATAACGCAGGAGAGGGGAAATGTCAAGATAACGCAGGGAAGGCTTATTGAGAAAAAGTTTGCAGTTAGAAGGAATTTGCGGGATTGACAAAATCCGCCATTCTGTGTATGATGATTCTGAAAGTTAGTTTTAATTAACCAATAAGGATATGATAAGGAAGGACGGGCAGTCTGAAAAGTCCCTCAGAATTCTAAATTACATACAATGCGACACAAGCGAGGAATATTCCCAAAAGGAGTATTCCTCATCGTTGTATTAAGGGGGAATTTGAAAATTGTTAGTTAT
>JBNMGO010000286.1:0-2518 GCA_050872285.1 Anaerotignum sp. | reverse complement strand
GTATATTTAATATGGTAGAAATTTTTCAGCTACAGTTGCATAAGGCAAGTCCCGTTCCCCTCTATCAGCAGTTGGCAGAGGGCATCGAGGGGCTGATTACGGACGGCGTTCTACTTGCCAACAGCAAGCTGCCCCCCATCCGCAAAACCGCGGAGCATTTCGGGGTCAATTCCGTCACGATTGTCAGTGCGTATAAGCTTCTGGAAAAAAAACAGCTGGTCTATTCGCGCGTGGGCAGCGGCACCTTTGTTTCTCCCCTGCCTGTGGAGCATATCCCCGAGCCTGTGGCAAGCCGCAACCTGCGTTCCTTTGAAAGCGGTCTTTCCATGGAAAATGCCATCAATTTTACAAGCACCTCTCTGCCGCATGAAATGTTCCCTGTGGATGCCTTCAAAAAAGCGTTCAATGAGGTGCTCGACAGGGAAAAGGGCGGCGCCTTCCGTTATATGGACAGCATGGGCTATGAACCCCTGCGCGAACAGCTTTGCCGTTATCTCATGAATTATGGCATCAAAACCTCTCTGGAAAATGTGCAGGTTATCTCCGGCGCACAGCAGGGCATTGATATCATTTCAAAGGCAATGCTGCGCTATGGGGATGTTGTTTTTGTGGAAAAGCCTACGTTTTACGGCGCGGCAGGTGCGTTCCTGTCCCGTGGGGGCAAGCTGGTGGAAATTCCTCTGGAGGAGGACGGCATGGATATGGTTATCCTTGAAAATTTCCTCAAGCTGTATCATCCGCGTTTCATCTATATGATGGCGTATTATCAGACCCCGACAGGCATTTCCTATTCTATGGAGAAAAAACGCCGCCTGCTCGAACTGGCGGAAAAATACGATACCTATATCATCGAGGAGGACGATTTTTACGATTTCCATTATGATAAGGAACCGATTGTCCCTCTGAAAGCCTTGGATTATAAAAATCGTGTCATTTATATCAAAAGCTTTTCCAAAATCCTCATGCCCGGTCTGCGTATGGGGTTGATTGTTCTGCCGAAAAAAATCCATCAGGCAGTTATGGAAGCAAAATATACAACCGATATTTCCACCTCTGGCTTTATCCAGAGAGCTTTGGAATATTATCTGCGCGAATTCGGATGGGGCGAGCATGCCGCACAGGCAAGACGCTATGGCGGCGAAAAATACCGCAAAATGCTTTCCGCCGCAAGGAAATATCTTTCCGATGTGGCGAAATACGGGCAGCCAAACGGCGGTGTCAGCCTTTGGGTGGAGCTGCCCGTGGGCGTGGGCGCAGAAGCGCTTTGCAGCCGCATGCTGGAGAAAAACGTCATTCTCACCCCCGGCAGCCAGTATGATATCAGCGGCGAGGAAAACCGCCATATTCGTCTGAGTTTCATGAATCTGAGCGATGATAAGATAGAGGTCGGGCTGAAACGCATCGGCGATACGATTCGCGCCATGCTCGAAGAAAAATTTCTTACACTGCCTTGACAAACGGATTTCAAGTGCCTATAATCTAATCATTATTAGAAAAATAAGAAAAAAGTCAGGAAAAGAAGGAGTACATTTTGGTTCGGACTTTCAGAGAGAGGCAGTTTGGTGGAAATGCCTCAGCAGCACAGAATGGAAGCAGTCTTTTCGGTTTCTTTGTTTCTTGAAAGGAAACCCGCTCCGCAGTGGAACAAAAGTATACTGCGGCGTAAATCGGCGTTAACGGTTTCGAGTGACGGTTGAAAGGCCGTAACTAGGGTGGTACCACGGTAAATTCGTCCCTGTTCTTCGGAACAGGGATTTTTTTATGGCAGCAGCCCTTTTGCGACGAAAAGCGGATAAAATCTATTTTAAGGAGGAAAAGCTATGAAAAATCTCGGTGTAAACGAAATCAGAGAATTGTTCTTGCAGTTCTTTGAATCCAAAGACCATTTGCGTCTGAAATCTTTTTCCGTCGTTCCCCGCAACGACAAGAGCCTGCTGTTGATTAACTCCGGTATGGCACCCATGAAGGCATACTTCACAGGGCAGGAAATCCCGCCCCGTAAGCGTGTTACAACCTGTCAGAAATGTATCCGTACAGGTGATATTGATAATGTCGGCAAAACCGCACGCCATGGCACATTCTTTGAAATGCTTGGGAACTTCTCCTTTGGCGATTATTTCAAAAACGAAATTATCCCCTGGTCCTGGGAATTTGTTACCAAATGGCTGGAAATCCCCGAAGACAAGCTGTATGTAACCATCTATGAAGAGGATGACGAAACAGGCGAAATCTGGCATGAAAAGGTTGGTCTGCCCTGGGACAGAATCACAAAACTGGGCAAGGATGATAACTTCTGGCAGCACGGCACAGGCCCCTGTGGCCCCTGTACGGAAATCTATTATGACCGCGGCCCCGAATATGGCTGCAACAGCCCTACCTGCGGCGTTGGCTGTGATTGTGACAGATACATGGAATTCTGGAATCTGGTTCTGACACAGTTCGATGCCCATGAGGACGGCACCTATACCGAACTGGATTCCAAAAACGTAGATACCGGCATGGGTCTGGAACGTATGGC
>JBNMGO010000379.1:0-1857 GCA_050872285.1 Anaerotignum sp. | reverse complement strand
GCTCAGCAGACCATCTTCCAGAAGCAATTCGGGGCTGATGAGCAGGGGATTGCCTGCAAAGGCGGAGCAGCTGGAATAGGGCGAGCCGCCTGCATCGGTGGGGACGAGGGGCAGAATCTGCCAGAGGGTCTGGTTGGCGTCTGCCAGCTTATCAAGAAAGGTATACGCCGCCTGCCCGAAATCACCCGCGCCGAAGAAGGACGGGAGAGAGGAGGGGTGCAGGAGGATACCACTTTTTCTGTTTGCCATAGAGGGACACTCCTTTATCAAATCAAATTTCAAACGATGTTTTTATTATTATACCATGTTTGCAGGGGAAGAAAGCAGATATTTTTTCTGCAAGGCATGGTATGAGCAGGCGCGTTTTTTTGTTAAAATCTGTCGGCTCTGCCAGAAAAAGACGGGGTTTTTCGCGCGGCGGACGGAAACAATAACAAGGCAATCAAAACGCATTGCAGAAAGAAAATAATCGGGAGGGATTTTCATGTTTGGCAGAAAGGCAGGACTTTTTTCCGCATTGGCGGCAGTGATGCTGATGCTTGGCGGCTGCGGCAACGCAGGGGCGAACTTAGGCGGCACGATGGACGGCTATGACAACGGCTACGGCAGTGGGATGTACGGAAACGGCGGCACAGCCTACTGGGATGGCTACGGCATCAACAGCGGCAGAAGCATGGACGGCTACAATGGCGGAAACTACACCACCTACGGCACGAGAAACGACAACACAGGCAATACCCTTGGACAGGATTTAGAGGACACATGGGACGACCTGACAGGGCAGGACAGAACAACAAACGATAAGGACAACAACAATAAGAGCATCAACAAAACAGGCAACAACACCAACAGAGTGGTCGATTAAGGAGAGGAGCGTGGCGGAAAAAATCCGTTCACGCTTTTTTCTTTTTAAAAATGGGAAAGGAAAGGGAAAAGAAATACATAAAAAAGGGGAGATTTTCCATACTAAGGGCGAAAGGGGGCGGTTGTTCTGACAGGAAAATGGAAGCGGACGGCAATCGGACTTGTGACGGGTTTCGCAAACGGCCTGTTCGGCAGTGGCGGCGGCACGATTGTTGTGCCTGCGATGGAGCGGTTTTTGAAGGTGGAGGAGCATAAGGCGCACGCGACTGCGATTGCGGTGATTCTGCCCTTATCCCTGCTTTCTCTGGGGATTTATCTCTGGAAAACGGATTTGGGGGCGGTCTGGAAAATTGCGCTCTGGGCTTCGGCAGGGGGACTGGTCGGCGGCTTTGTCGGGGCGAAGCTGTTAAACCGCATCAGCGGCGTATGGCTGCACCGCATTTTCGGGGCGTTCATGCTTGCGGCGGCAGTGAGGTTGATTTTATGATGTGGGGCGTTGCGGCAATCGGCTTTTTTTCGGGCATCATCAGCGGCATGGGGATTGGCGGCGGCACGATTCTGATTCCTGCACTGCTGTTTCTGACAGAGGTAAACCAACAGCAGGCACAGGGCGTGAATCTGATTTATTTTATCCCGACGGCGGTTGTGGCACTCATTACCCACCACAAAAACGGGACGCTTGACCTGAAAACGGCAAAGCCGCTTGCCCTTCTGGGTTTGGCAGGAGCGGCGGCAGGGGCGTTTCTGGCTGTTTCTCTGGAATCGGAGATATTGAAAAAGCTGTTCGGCGGCTTTCTGCTTTTGATGGGGCTGAGCGAAATGTTCAAGAAGAAAAAAGGAGGAAACAAGGATGGAAAAGGATGATTTTATTAAGCTGAAGCTGAAATTTGCACAGACGGATGTGGCAGGAAAAATTGCGATTTATACGGAAACGCCGGGGCTGAGCGCGACGCAGTATAAGGAGTTGCTGCGGATGTATCCCGTAGACAGGCT
>JBNMGO010000261.1:0-2771 GCA_050872285.1 Anaerotignum sp. | reverse complement strand
GGGGAAGGGATTGGAAAGGGAAACCTTGTGTCCCTTTCCTCGTGTGCGGGGGTCCGGGACCCATAGCGAAACGGGTCCCGGGTTTTTGTTACTTTTTAGCATAAAAAGTAAGGAAGAAAAACCTTTTTTTGCCGAGAAAGTTCCAAACGGGCGAATCCCTTATCTTCACCAAGAAAAAGCTATAGCGCGACTGCGCTCAATCGGCGCTTGCGCCGCTGTTTTTCAAAAAATAAAAATGACCTGAGCCTTTCGCTCAGGTCATTTTCTTATAAGGGGGCTATATCAAAATCAGAAGAACAGATGGAAGGTATTAAATCTCCAACCTGCGTCTTCCTTCCAGAGTACAAACAGAAATTCCTGTGTGGTGTAATCCTCGAGGTTATCGGGCGTGGTGTAGAAATAATCGCCCTCATATGCCTCGTTGCTGTTGGTGTAATATGCGGTTGCCTTGAAGCCGATTTCGTCGTCGCTTTCCTTATCCACTTCAAAGGTATGCCCTGCGTAGAAGATATTCGAGCCTCTGCCGCCGCCCAGGTAATACAGACCGCCGTCCTCGCCCTTCGTAAACATCAGGTTATCCTTGCTCAGGATGCTGTTGTCCACGAAAAATTCCGTGAAATACTGCAGCAGATAGGTACGGAAATCGTCATAGGTCGGGAAACGGGGATCGGTGATTTTGTAGTATGTCAGCTCATCCTTTTCGTATGTAGCGTTCTCATCATAATCAAATGCACCAAAGCTGATCTGGTAATAAATTTTATAAGCACCTTCGTAAATTTCCTGCAAATCCTCACTCAGAGGGGGCAGGCTCTCCTTGTCTACCGTAATATCGGCGGCAACGGAATCCTCCGGCAGTTCCTTTGCAGGGGTATTGCCTCTGCAGCCGGAAAGCGCGCCAATGCCGACAACGGCGCAGAGCAAAAGGGTGATAAATTTCTTTTTCATGGGGTGTTTCTCCTTTCGGGTTTTCTTTTCGGATAACATAGTAGCACAAAGTTTCCGCAAAGAAAAGGGACTTTCGGAAATTGAAAGAAAGTCTTAAGAATTAGATCGGCTGCGGAGCAGCCTTAAGTCAAAACCGGGGGGTTCAACGATAAAAAAGCGGAATCAGAATGATTCCGCTTTTGATATTTCAATATTTATTTTTAAGCTTCTGCCAGCTTCTTATAGGATGCGTATTTATCCTTTGCATTTTCTGCTGCTTCCTTCAACAGAACCTCTGCGGTTTCGGGGAAGGTACGAACCAGAGATGCGTAACGTACTTCGCCCATCAGGAATTCATTGAAGTCCAGTGTAGGTTCCTTGGAATCCAGAGTGAAGGGGTTCTTGCCTTCTTTCTTCAGGTCGGGGTTGAAGCGGTACAGATGCCAGTAGCCTGCCTGAACAGCCAGCTTTGCTTCCAGCTGTGCGTTTGCCATGCCCTTGGAAATACCATGGTTGATACAAGGTGCGTAAGCAATAATCAGGGAAGGCCCTTTGTATGCTTCTGCTTCCTTCAGTGCCTTAATCAGCTGGTTAGGGTCTGCGCCCAGTGCAACCTGTGCAACGTAGATGTAGCCATAGCTCATTGCCAGCATACCCAGGTCTTTCTTCACTGTGGGCTTACCGCCTGCTGCAAACTGTGCCACTGCGCCGATGGGTGTTGCCTTGGAGGACTGACCGCCTGTGTTGGAGTAAACTTCGGTATCTACCACCAGTACGTTTACGTCACGGCCGCTTGCCAGAACATGATCCAGACCGCCGTAGCCGATGTCGTATGCCCAGCCGTCGCCGCCGTACATCCACATGGATTTCTTTGTCAGGTGTTCGCTGTTTTCCAGAATGAAGTCTTTCAGCTCTGCTGCTGCGCCGTCAACCTTCAGTTCCTTCAGTGCTGCGATCACCGCGCGGCTGTCAGCCTTGCTTCTGTCGCCGTTATCCCAGTTTTGCAGCCATGTTTCTGCTGCTGCCGCAAAATCTGTGCCGGGCGTCAGTGCCAGCAGGTCTTTCACCTTCATGGTCACGCGGTCTCTCTGCTGTTCTACAGCCAGAACCATACCAACGGAGAACTGTGCGTTGTTTTCAAACAGGGAGTTGCTCCATGCGGGGCCCCAGCCTTCCTTGTTTGTTGTGTAAGGTACGCAGGGAGCTGCTGCACCCCAGGCCTGTGTACAGCCTGTTGCGTTTGCCAGATACATTCTGTCGCCGTAAAGCTGTGTCATCAGCTTCGCATAAGCTGTTTCGCCGCAGCCTGCACATGCGCCGGAGAACTCCAGCAGAGGCTGTTCGAACTGAGAACCTTTTACGGTAAATTTGCTCATAGGGTTTTTCTTATCAGACAGGGTCAGGGAGAAGTCCCAGTTATCCTGTTCGTGCATCTGTGTTTCCAGAGGCTGCATGACAAGTGCTTTTTCCTTTGCAGGGCAGGCTGTTACGCAGACACCGCAGCCCTGACAATCCAGAGGGTCAACCTGCATGCGGAATTTGTACTGCTTGATGTCGCCTGCACCGTTTGCGTTCAGTACAGCGTAGGATTCAGGTGCCTTTGCTGCTTCTTCTTCTGTCAGCAGGAAAGGACGGATTGCTGCGTGAGGGCAAACGTAAGAGCACTGGTTACACTGGATACATTTTGCTGCATCCCATGCGGGAACGTCAATCGCAACACCGCGTTTTCCAAATGCGGATGTGCCAAGAGGAACGGTACCATCCTCTCTGCCTGCGAATACGGATACAGGCAGCAGGTCGCCCTTCAGTGCGTTCATGGGAACCATCAGCTTTTCTACATATTCGGG
>JBNMGO010000217.1:0-3314 GCA_050872285.1 Anaerotignum sp. | reverse complement strand
GAAAATTCCCAAGGTGAAAATAATAAGATAAGTATAATTTCCTAAGTTTTATCACGAAAGAGGAGATAATTATGTACAAAAATTCAATCCCAACGGCAAAAGCAACTCCTTCTGCCGCAAAAGAACTTTGTACTGACATGGGTTCCATTTGCGTCACAGACAATGAATCCGTACATGATGAACCCCTTTACTGCCGCATCAGTACCCAAAAAATAATCTATAAAATTCCATATCAGGATATTCTTTTTATCGAAAGTGAGCATAAAAAATCTGTGATCCATCTGTCGGATGACACCATCTGTGTTCCGATTCCATTATATCGTATCCTGGAAGCGCTGCCCAAAGAAAGCTTTGTGCAGACGCACCGTTCCTTTATTGTCAATCTGAAAAAAGCATCTTCTATCGATAAATCCCAAAATCCGTGGGCGATTTCATTTTTCGGCACGGAACAGCTTGCATATATCGGACGTTCCTTCAAAAAGAACGTCATGCAGATTGTTCGCGCCTCTCTGGATTTTCGTAAGGATAAATGACAGCCTGCTTTGATTGACTTTCCCTCTGTTTCTCTTTAGAATAGAGGAAAAAGGAGGTCTGCCCCATGAAAGAATTTCGTTTGGTTGCCTTTGGCGACAGCTTAACATACGGCTATGGTGTTTTGTCCCACGTTGCGTATCCCTCCCGCTTGGCAAGGGAGCTGCCGGAGAAAAATCCACGGCTCCGTTGGAAGGTATACAACCGCGGCATCAACGGGGAAACAACCAGAGAAGCCAAAGAACGGCTGGAAAGTCAGGTCCTTTGGTTAAAGCCGCATCTCACTGTGATTCTGCTGGGTTCCAACGACAGTGCCCTCAATGAAGGGCAATATCGTACACCTTGGGAATATGAACACAATATGATGTTCATTCTGGAACGCCTTCTGGCAGAAAAACACGGAGATTCGTCTTTCCATAACGGTGTCTGTCTGCCCGTTCTGGTTACGCCGCCGCCCGTGGTGGATACGGATTTTTACCCTTTCACCACAACGGACCGTATTGAAAAATATGGGGAAATTATCAAAAAGCTGGCAAAGGGCTATCATTGCCCTGTCATTGATGTGTATCAGGCTTTTCTGGATATTAAGGAAAAGCAGGGCTTTGAAGCGTATGACGCGCTGTTTCAGTTCGATGGTGTGCATTGGAGCAACGCAGGCTACGATGTGTTTTATGCCCTTCTGGAAAAGGAAATTCTGGCTTTGACGGAAAATTTCTGAAATCCAAATCAAAAAAGTCCTGCACGGGAAATTTCTCTCCTGTGCAGAGCTTTTTTCTGTTTCATATTCTTTTTTATTCCGTTTTTTACTGACCGCAGAGGTCAACCGTTACATAAAGCTCCTTGGATTTTGCGGAAACGCCAACGCCTGCCTCCTGCATGGTGCTGTCTGTCAGGCTGTTCTGCTTTGCTGCGGTACGCATCCATTCCTGATAAATATTCACCACATCGCCGCGCTGCTTCGCAATGGTTTCGGATGCCGTGCGGAAGGCTTTGCCCTTCGCCAGAATCCGGCTGAAGGGGGTTGAACCGTCAGAGCCGGTATAATCGAAATAGCCCTTCGCCGCCATGTCGTCGGAATGGCTTCTTGCCACGCTCCCCAGCTTGCTGTCTGCCGTCAGCAGGGACTGTCCCTTTTCCAGACGGCGCACCTGAATCAGGTCAAGCAGCTCTGCTTCCACCGCTTCTCTTGTGGTATACTGCAACGTGCTCTGGTAATCCTTCGTCTGCACGAAATTCTTTTCCTGTAAAAGCACGCCGCAGATTTTTCCCTCATAATCCAGAGGTACGCGCACCTCGGAATTTGTATTGTATACAATGCCGCTGTGCTCTAAGCTGCTGACGTGGGAAAGGTTCTTGATATTCGCCGCAATGCCCTTGCCGCTTGTGCCGTTATAGGTAAAGCCTGTGCCGGGCACGAAAATTTCGACAATTTTCCCATCCTGCATCGTTGCAAAGAAATAATGCTGATACGCATTGAGATAAACATATCTGTCTAAGCCGTATACCGAATTGTCGATGCGGTCGGGTTCGCCCCAGACGGCTTTCAGTTCCGCCGCCGTCCAGCCGAGACAGACCTTTTTTTCGCCGACGGTAACCGTTTCTGTTGCCGCTGCATCCGTCACCTTCACTTCCTCTGTCTTGGTGTCCGTTTTGGTGTCAGTCTTGGTGTCTGTTTTCGTGTCATTTTTGGTGTCCGTTTTGGTGTCCTCTTTGTCCACTGTGGACTCCGTAATTTCCACCTTGCCGCCTGTCTGCTCCTCAATATAACGATATGCCTTCACGAAGGAAACCACAGCCTCCTGCACGGTCATCTCGCGGAAGGGGTGATAGCCGCCGTCCTGATAGCCTGCCAGAAGCCCAATGCCATACAGCTGGTCGATATATTTATTGGAAGCCGCAAACAGCTCCGCGGTATCGTTGAAGGGATTTTTCTTCGCCTTCTCCGTCAGATCCACGCCGCAGGTTTTCATCACTCTGGCAACCATAATTGCCATCTGCTCGCGAGTTAAGGTGCTGTTCGGCTCGAAAATACCGGGGTCTGTGCCGCCGATAATGCCCAGCTCATACGCCGCTGTCACGTCTGCATCATCGCAGTCTGTAAAGGGCGTTTTGCCTGTTGCTTTCCATTCCTTTCCGGTGATTACATTCAGAAAACGCATCACCATCTTGCAGAATTCCTTTCTTGTCATCGGGGATTTCGCCTTCTGCAAATCCGCATCCGTCAGAAGTCCCTGCTGATAGGCAAATTCGATGGAAGGCTTTGCCCATTCGCCTGCATTCGTCGCAACGGCGGCAAAGGAAGGCACTGCGGCGGAAAGGCTCAGCATCCCTGCAAGAAGAATTGCCATAAACCGTTTCATACTCGTCATCCTTTCTTATTCCCCCAACGCAAGCTGCCCGGGCAGATGGTTGGCGGTTTTATCCTTTTCCTGTATAAAATGCCCCGTTGTGGGGATTTTTTTCGTGCGATAATATTCGTATTCCTCTGTTTCAAATTCCGCCTTTGTAAACACAGCCGTAACCGCGCTGTTTTTCTTAAGCGTAAAGACCTGCACGCCGCCTGCGCTCTTTGTGGCACTCAAAGGAATCAGCTCTGTATTTAAAAGCGTTGCCTTATCCGCATTGCGCATCAGCAGAAAATCGGTTTCTTCCGCGATTTTCGCCATCCTCACCAGTTCTGCCTTTGCGGAATAGGCATTGACTAGCTTGCGGCGGTTCGTCTTGGTTTCGTAGGCGGAAAGCGGCACTCTCGCCGCTTTGCCGTTCGCAAAGAAGAACACCAT
>JBNMGO010000269.1:0-2712 GCA_050872285.1 Anaerotignum sp. | reverse complement strand
TTTCGTAATGGGTCCCGGACCCCCGCAGACGAGGAAAGGGCAACAAAGTTTCCCTTTCCAAACCCTTCCCCACATGCCGAAAACGGCATAAAAAAAGCGGCGCAGGTGCGCCTGTGTGCGGAAAACGGGTTGTTTCTATTGGGATTTAGGAAAAAGCAATAAAAAAAGGCAGCAAGGATAACCCTACTGCCATATTTTTTTAATATAGCCTTTGCTGTCGCTTTGGAGGAAGTTGAAGAATGGGTGTGTGCCTGCCGAAAGGCAGTTTCGCGTTCCTCCGCCGAGGCGGTAGGCTTTGGTTCGCCCGACCGTCGCCGCAAAGAAACAACAGCATTTGCTGCCGCCCCTCCGCAGGTTTTGCCGGATGTTCCGCCGTCTGCCGCACAAAGGCTGTATTAACACAAAAATACAGGCTATATTATAGACAAAATTCGAGAGGTTGTCAATTAAAAAGAATTGGGTATTGATAAATTTATGGATTCGCCTGTATAATAGAAAAGATAGCTCTCTGTATTTTTAATGGAAGTTTGGGCAGAGAGCCGCAAAGAATCTGAAAGGAGCATAGAAAAGCATGAGATATGAAGGTACTGTATATAGACCACCCAGTGAAGCAGGCAGTCTGATTATTCAGCTGACGATTGGCTGTGCAAGAAACACCTGCACATTCTGCAACATGTATAAGGATAAGAAATTCCGCATCCGTCCGCTGGAGGAGGTTGTGGAGGATCTGGAAATGGCGAGAAGCTATTACAGCCGCATCAAGGTACGCCGCATTTTCCTGGCGGACGGGGATGCGCTGATTGTAAAGACAGAGGATTTGCTGTATATCATTGCGAAATGCAAGGAAATTTTCCCCGAGGTGGAACGCATTTCCGTATACGGTGCGCCGAAGGATATTCTGCACAAGACCCCCGAGGAGCTTGCCACATTGAAGGCGGCAGGGCTGGACATGGTTTACATGGGGCTGGAAAGCGGTGCGGATGAGGTGCTGCAGGCAGTGAAAAAGGGCGTAACGGCTGACGAAATGATTGAGGCAGGTCAGAAGGTAAGAGCCGCAGGGATGATTCTTTCCATGACGGTGATTTCCGGTCTGGGCGGCAAGAAGCTGTGGAGAGAGCATGCACTGGGCAGTGCGAGAGTGATTTCTGCGATTAAGCCGGAATATGTCGGCTTTCTGACGCTGATGATTGAACCCGGGACAGAGATGTACGACCAGTACAACAGAGGGGAAATCGAGCTGCTGACACCGCACGAGGTTCTGGATGAGACAGAGCTGTTTATCCGCAGTGTGGATGCGGAGGGGACGATGTTCCGTTCCAACCATGCGTCCAACTACATTCCTCTGGGCGGCACACTGAACGGGGAAAGAGACAAGATTTTAGGGCAGATTGAAACAAGCAGAAGGAAAAGCAAATTCCGTCCCGATGTATTCAGAGGGATTTAAGGTTTTAAGGAGTATGGTAGTATGGCGTGGCTGGGCTTTGTCACATTGCTAACGATATATTGGTGTTTTTTTGTGGCGGCAACAACGGGCAGATTCGGCTGGTGCCTTCTGACGGGGTGGCTTCTGCCCATCCTCGCGCTGACAATCAGCTTTCAGAAGGGGATGCAGGTCAACGGGCTGATGGTGCTGATCTGCTTTGTGCTGTTTCTGGTCTGCCGCAGCGGACTGGCAGAGCTGCGCGGCTGGAACGTGAAGCAGAGGAAGAAGCGTCCGGTGCTGTTCTGGCTGTTATATACGGTGGTTTTTCTGCTGATGTTTTACAGCGTGGCGCAGGCGCAGATGCAGGGCTATGTTCTGAACATCCAGGGCTGGGGCAGTGAAAATATGCAGGTGCTGCGGATGGTGCTTGTGACGATTCCGCTTCTGGTGCTGAATTATTTCTACACGGAAATGGTCTATACGGCGATTGACCGCATGAAGCTGAAGAAATGGGAACTGGTGCTGTTGAACTGCCGTTGTTTTCTGGCGCACGAAAGCGGCGCGGAAAAGGTTGCGAAGCAGGGCTATTTTCTGGAAGGCATCAGCAACGGTGTGACCTACCATTTTCAGCTGACGAAGCGCACCTATTTTATGCTGAGAAGGGAGAAAAACCTGCGGCTGCAGATCCGAACGGGACTTCTGGGCGGATTGTATCTGCTGGATCTGGAAAATCCTGATTTTCTCAAGCGTGTGCGGAGGATGGACAGAAAATATGCCAAGAGAGGGATATTCTTAAATATTCTGGTGATGATTTTCGGCGTGTGGTTATTCTGGTTTTTTAAATAAGATGATAAGTCGAAATCAGGAAGATAGAGAAAGCTTTGGATGGAAGAGACATCCAAGGCTTTTTTTGTGCAATCATTTTGCGGAAGGGAAAGACATATCCTTGAAAGAAGGGATGTGGCGGAATGAAAAAACTGTGCGGTTTTCTGCTGATCTATGTGGTTGTGGCGGTGCTTTTACTGCCGCTTTTGCTGACGATGCTCTGCGGCGGACTGGGAAAAGAATTGCCGCAGGAGGCAAAGGCACTTTATGGCTTGGCAGACCTTGCCCCTCTGGATTCGGAGTTGGAGGAATATGTAGCAGGGGTGGTGGCGGCAGAAATGCCTGCCGCTTTTCCCGAGGAGGCACTCAAGGCGCAGGCGGTTGCCGCTCGTACCTATCAGGTGCGGCAGATGCAGGCGGCAGGGAGCAAGGCTGTGCTTTATGACGTGGGACAGGCGTATCTT
>JBNMGO010000006.1:0-12484 GCA_050872285.1 Anaerotignum sp. | reverse complement strand
CTTCTTATGCAGGCGGCGGCAGGGATGCAGTGAATCTCGTGCAGTCGCTGACCTCTCTGGCGTGGATGGAAGGGAAACAGGAGATTACGGCGAAGGAATTGGAATGGGCGGCAGAAGCAGGCAGATATCAGCCTCTGTATCGGCAGAAAATCGCGGAGCATCCGCAGATTGGCGTAGTGAATGGTCTGGGTGTGCAGCCAAATGGCTGTGGGATGCTGCTTTCCGTGGAAGCGGTGGTGCGGAAGGGCGCAGGTGGTCTGACCGTGACAGGCATCGTGGAGGAGGAAGAACTGAAAAACGGACAGGGAACGGCGAAACGCAAGAGCAATGCCCGTTCCGCGGCGGAAAATGTGCTGACGCTTCTGGAGCAATTCGGCTTTTCGGCGCAGGATTTCCATGTCCATCTCAATTTTCCCGGGGGGATTCCCGTGGATGGGCCTTCGGCAGGGGTGGCAATGTTTCTGGCGGTCTATTCCGCCTTTACCGAAACGCCCGTGTCTCATACCCTCGCGCTGACGGGGGAAATCGGTCTGCATGGGCAGGTGCTGCCTGTGGGCGGCGTGGAGCAGAAGCTTGCGGCGGCAAAGGAGGCAGGCGCGACAAAGGCTCTGATTCCAGAAGGGAACCGGAAGGAAGGCGATCGGTGCCTTGGCATAGAGGTGATTCCTGTTGGAACGGTGCAGGAGCTGCTCGGTGCGGCGTTTCTTTCCGAGGGCGCGGCGCTTTCGGAAGGGCTTGATTTTCTGCAGGAAAAGGAAATCGGATAAAATGCAAAAGCTCCACGCGGGAGAAGGTTTCGCGTGGAGCTTTTTCTGAAACGAATTATGCGGTTTCTCTGAAAAAGGTGCGGAAAATCAATCGCACAAAGGGGCCGCAGTAAAACAGCTGATAGCAGATAGCCATGGGAAAATTGCGCGCCCATGTCTGCACCCATGTGCAGAAATCAGGCTTGTTGAAAAGCACTGTAGCAATCAGACTCATTACGGGACACATGATACAGCAGATGCAGATGGAGATTGCAAAGGTAATCAGCTGTGGTCTGTCATCGGGGCGCATCACCCGAAAGGCAAGAGCCGCCGCAAGCTTGCCGACAATGAAAAATTCCAGCACAAAGGCAATCGGGAACATGATTGGCATTTCATGCAGTGCGGCAAGGAATGTCATAGCGGAAACACCGTCTGTGTTCCATGCAACATTGTACACAATCATGCCGTATACCATTACGGCTGCCATGATGGCGGTGAAAACAGCGTCTTGAAATTTGTTTTTTGGCATAAAAAATCCTCCTGAATGATACTTTCATGTGTTGTTCGTTATCATCCGGAGGGAGTGTGCGTTTCCAATTTATTACCATATCTTATTGTTTACTTTATTAGTATATCATATTTTTATGAGTATTGCAAGAAAAAACAGTTTGAATGCAAAATTTTATTTTTTAGTGAAAAACTGGGATTTGACCGCAGAGAGGATTTATTGTATACTGTTTAGTTAAGGCGAAACCTTGATTTTTTCGGGCTTTTTCGCCAAATGGATACAGAAAATGAAACTTTTTTTCAAAGATTTTGATATACGAGGTGAAAAGAATGGAGAAGAAACAAGCGATTCTTGTGCCGATGATTGCGCTGCGGGGCATGAGCATTTTCCCCGGCATGGCAATCAGCTTTCCGGCAGGCAGACAGAAATCTCTGGACGCGCTGCAGGCGGCAGAAGAAAACGGGAAGGAAATTTTTCTGGTGACGCAGAAGGATCCTGTCACCCCCGATCCTTCCAGAAATGATTTATATGATATCGGCGTTCTGGCAGAGGTGAAGCAGGTGCTGAAGCTGCCCGGCAATCTGACACACGTTGTGGTGGAGGGCAAAAGCCGCGGCAGACTTTTGAATATCCATGTGAAAAACTGCGATTATGCCGAAATTACAACCATTGCGCAGGATTTTGAGGAAGAACCCAGCGAGCAGGAACAGGCGATTATGAAAATCGCGGTGGAGGAATATGATAATTATCTGAAGCTGGCGAATAACACTGCCGCACTGGATTTAATGGGTAATGTGGTAGCGGCGAAAAAGCCCGGCGAGCTTGCGGATGTCATTGCGGCAGGGATGGAGCTTGCCTACAACAGAAAGCAGGAATTTCTGGAACGGCTGAATCCCTATGAACGACTGGAAATGGTGATTACCACCATGCAGCGCGAGTGTCAGGTTTTGCAGATTAAGCGTGAAATCGAAAACAAAACAAAGGAAAGAATCGACCAGAACCAGAGAGAATATTATCTTCGCGAGGAAATGAAGGTCATTCAGGAGGAATTGGGCGATAAGGACGGCGTTGGTGCGGATGCGGCGAAATATCGCGCACAGCTGGATGAGAAAAATCCCCCCGAATATGTATGGGATACGATTGAGAAGGAAATCGACCGTATGCTCAAGATTCCCGTAACCTCTCCCGAGTCGAATGTTTCCAGAACCTATATCGAAACCCTGCTTTCCTTGCCTTGGACAGAGACAACAGAGGAAGCCTTTGATTTGGCAGAGGCGGAAAAAATTCTGGATGAGGATCATTACGGCATGAAAAAGGTGAAGGAGCGTATTCTGGAATACCTTGCTGTCCGCAAGAATGCGCCCGAGGAGCATGCGACCATTCTTTGTCTGGTTGGCCCTCCCGGGGTCGGGAAAACCTCGATTGCGCGTTCCGTGGCAAAGGCACTCAACCGCAACTATGTGCGGATGTCTCTGGGCGGCGTGAAGGATGAAGCGGAAATTCGCGGGCATAGAAAAACCTATATCGGCGCAATGCCCGGGCGCATCATCAATGCCATGAAGCAGGCAGGTACCATCAACCCCCTGATGCTTTTGGATGAGGTCGATAAGCTTGGCGTTTCCTATAACGGCGACCCTGCGGCGGCATTGCTTGAGGTTCTGGATGGCGAGCAGAACAGCACCTTCCGCGACCATTTTGTAGAATTGCCGTATGATTTATCCAAGGTGCTGTTTATGTGTACGGCGAATAGTCTGGATACCATTCCCGGACCTCTGCGCGACAGAATGGAGCTGATTGAGCTTTCCAGCTACACCGCGCAGGAAAAGCTGCACATTGCAGAGGAGCATCTGCTTGAAAAGCAGAGAAAACGCCATGGGCTGACTGCAAGACAGCTGAAAATCAAAACAGATGCCATGGAGGAAATCATTGACGGCTACACCAGAGAGGCAGGCGTGCGCCAGCTGGAACGCACCATCGGCGAGGTTTGCCGTAAGGCGGTGAAGATGATTCTTTCGGGTGAAAGAAAATCTCTGACCGTTACAAAGAAAAATCTGGAACAGCTTCTGGGTGCAAGAAAATTCATGCCCGATACGATTTACAAAGAGCCGCAGGTCGGCATTGTGCGCGGTCTGGCCTGGACAAGAGTCGGCGGCACAACGCTTTCCGTTGAAGTAAACTGCATGCCCGGGGACGGAAAATTCCGCGTGACGGGCAATCTGGGCAAGGTCATGATGGAATCCGCCGAAGCGGCTGTCAGCTATATCCGCTCCCAGAATGAACGTTTCCAACTGGAACCCGATTTTTATAAGAAGAAAGACATACATATCCATATCCCCGAGGGGGCAACGCCCAAGGACGGCCCCTCCGCAGGCGTAACGATGGCAACGGCAATCGTTTCCGCGCTGACGGGCAGGAAGGTACGCAACGATATTGCCATGACAGGGGAAATTACGATTCGCGGCAGAGTGCTGCCCATCGGCGGTTTGCAGGAGAAGGTGCTTGCGGCGAAAAAGGTCGGCATCAAAACGGTGATCCTGCCGAAGGAAAACGAGAAGGATTTGGATGAAATCATGGACGAAATCAAGGACGGGATGCAGTTCGTTCTGGCGGAAACCATGGAGGATGTATTGCAGGCGGCATTGGTGAAGGGAGAAAAAGACGCATGAAGGTAAAACAGTGTGATTTGAAATATATCGGGACGAATTTTTCGCATTATCCCATGGACGGCAAGCCTGAAATTGCCTTTGCGGGGAAATCCAATGTCGGCAAATCCACCCTTATCAATGCGATTCTGGGCAGAAAGGCACTGGCAAGAACCAGCTCCCAGCCCGGGAAAACGCGCACCATCAATTTCTATGGTGTGAATGATATGATGTATGTGGTTGACCTGCCGGGCTATGGCTATGCGAAGGTGCCGAAATCCGAGGTGGCAAAATGGGGACAGATGATGGAGGATTACCTGACACGCAGGGAAGAGCTGCGCGCGATTATCCTGCTGATTGATATCCGCCATGAGCCGGGGAAAAATGACATTATGATGTATGACTGGCTGAAGCATTTCGGCTTTGATATCATCATTGCGGCAACAAAATCCGATAAGATTAACCGCAGCCAGATTCAAAAGCACCTTTCCGTTATCCGCAAAACGCTGCAGCTGCAGCCCGAGGATGTGCTGATTCCCTTCTCCGGTGAGAAGAAAACCGGTGTGGAGGAGCTTTGGGCGGAAATCGAGAAATTCCTGCCCGGCGGCGAAAAAGCAGCCGCATTTGAAGCAGAAGAATAACCGGATACGTTTTGGCGGCAAAGTGTTTTGAAAGCTTGTCAGCGCTTTGCTTCCGAAACCCTTTTGCCTTTCGGAGAGCCTGTTTCTTAGGAGGAAAATATGAAGATATATGAATTGGTTGAGAATATTTGTGGTGAAAAATACAAAGCATTTATTTTGTACTGCTTACAGCATGCAACCCTTTTTTCCTTCAACATTCCGCAGCATATCAGCAGAGAGAAGCTTGCCTGCCTTGATGCATTGAAGGGATGTGCCTATCAGACAATCGAGACATATGCTTGGTACAGGTATAAGGTTCTGGAAAAACCGCTTGAGGTCAGGCTATTTCATGCGCATCCGGAAGCAATAGATTTTTTTGAGAAAAACTTTGACAGTATCTTTCCAGAAGCTTTCAATGGACTGGAAGATCTCTGCTTCTTCGATGGGGATAAAATCATTTTTGGAAGTGTAACGCATGAAAAAATTGCTGAAATATTTCCTTCGGATAAAATACAACCGAAGGATTTTATGAGATTTGCTCAGTGGGAAGAAAGAAAACTGGCAAAAAGGGAGTATGCTTTTATTCCGGATTTTAAAAAGATGTTATAAATCGAAGAGAATAGAAGGAAATATTTCAAAAAAGGCAATGAAAACAGAAAGCGATGTGGGGCAAAACCTGCATCGTTTTTTTATTGTGAAAATATTCTGCGATTCTTTAGAAAACCTTAAACATTGCTGAAAAAAAGTCTAAAACTTCTCTGTTATGATACAGACAGGTTAAAAAATCAGCAACAAAATAGGAGGCGTTTTTTATGACGAATAAAAAGAATCGGTTTTTCACATTGGTATTTTCCTGCTGCCCGGGCGCGGGGGAGATGTACATGGGGCTGTATAAGCAGGGGGTCAGTCTGATGGTGCTGTTCTTCGGCGCGGCTGCCTTAGCGGCATGGCTGGGGCTTGAGGAACTAATCCTCTTAATCTGCCCGATTGTCTGGTGTTACAGCTTTTTCCACACACATAACCTGCGGCACATGACGGAAGAAGAATTTGCGGCAGTTGAGGACAGATTGATTTTTGAGGATTATGTAAATTGGGACAGAGATTGGAAATTTACACCAAAGCATCGTCGTGTGTTCGGCGTGGTACTGTTTCTGATTGCGCTTTCTGAGCTGTGGAAACAGGCAATGTACCTGATGGAACGCTTTTTCTATATCCCCGATTTTGCATGGGCAATCAGCCATGCGGTTCCCCAGATTATCATTGCCATCGTGATTCTGGTTGCGGCACTGCGCCTGATGCGCACACCGAAGGATGCGGAACTCGAAGAAACAGACGAGCAGGAAATCGCAGATGCACTCACGGAAGAAAACGAAGAAATGTAAGCATATACAAAGAAACGGAGGAAATCCCCAAAAGGGTTTCTTCCGTTTTTTTAATATTATCTGAATGGGTGCAGGCGGCATATTTCCCTCCGAAAACGAATAAATTCCAAGTGTACCGAAGAAAAAACTTCGGACAGGAATCATTTTGTTATTATCAAAAAAGGAGGGAAAGGAATGGAGGCATTTAATAACTTTGTAAGCACCATCAATGGCTTTGTATGGGGCCCGGTTATGCTGTGCTTATTGGTCGGTACGCATGTTTTTCTGACCATTCGCACGCGCTTTGTGCAGCGGAAGGTTTTTCGTGCAATCAAGCTTTCCGTCACGCCGGATGAGGAAGCAAGCGGCGATGTATCGGGCTTCGGCGCGCTGGCAACTGCCATGGCGGCAACGATTGGCACAGGCAACATCGTAGGCGTTGCGACAGCGGTCGGCATCGGCGGCCCCGGCGCGGTATTCTGGGTCTGGCTGACAGGGCTGTTTGGCATGGCAACAAAATACGGCGAGGCGGTGCTTTCGATTAAATACCGCGTGCGCGCGAAGGACGGCTCCTTCATCGGCGGCCCTATGTATGCACTGGAACGCGGCTTGGGGCAGAAATGGCTCGGGATTCTCTTTGCGGTCTTTACGGCGGTTGCCTGCTTCGGCATCGGCAATATGACACAAGGCAATTCCATTGCGGAATCGGTACGGAATACCTTCGGTGTGCCGAAGGCGGTAACGGGCGCACTGCTGACGCTGGCAACGGGGCTTTGCGTGATCGGCGGTGTCAAATCCATTGCAAAGGTCTGCGAAAAGCTTGTGCCGTTTATGGCAGGGTTCTACATTGTCGGCTGCTTTGTCATTCTGATTATCAATGCGAGATATTTGCCGGCTGCGGTTTCTGTCATTCTGCGCAGCGCCTTTAACCCTTCCGCGGCAGGCGGCGGCTTTGTCGGGGTAACGATGCTGACCTGTATCCGCTACGGGGTGGCAAGAGGGCTGTTTACAAATGAATCGGGCTTAGGCTCTGCGCCTATTGTAGACGCGGCGGCGGCAACGAGAAACCCGTCCCGTCAGGGGCTGATTTCCATGTCGGGCGTATTCTGGGATACGATTGTGGTGTGCCTGATGACAGGTCTGGTTCTGGTTTCCACGATGCTGCGCGACCCTGTCGGCATGGAAGGTCTGGTTGGCGCACAGCTGACCTCTGCGGCATTTGGTACGATTCCCACCGTCGGGCCCATCGTTCTGGCCATCGGTCTGATTACCTTCGCATGGTCCACCATTCTGGGTTGGTCTTATTACGGCGAGCGTGCATGGGTCTATCTCTGCGGCACAAAGGCGCTGAAGCCCTTCCGCGTTGCCTGGACGGTTGTGGTATTTATCGGCTGCTCCGCGGCGCTTGAAGTGGTTTGGAATGTAGCGGATACGCTGAATGCCTGCATGGCGTTCCCGAACCTGATTGCACTGCTGGGGCTGAGCGGCGTGATTGTTTCCGAAACGAAGAAGTACGTCTGGACAGAGGGCGGCTTAGACCGTTGGATGGAGGACGAAGCACCGATTGTAGACAAGTAAATTTATAAAATAAAACTAAAAACGGAATTTTACAGGGGTTTCTGCGGAAACCTCTGTCTTTTGCATACAGTGTTAAGAAAATGTAAAATTTTTGTGCAATATAACAACAGTGGCGAAAAACAGGTTTTGTCATTCCTCTTTGAAAAATGTCGAAAAATGCTGATTTTTCAATATTTTGATGGATTTCTGTTTATCCGCTGAACGAAATAAATTCACATTTTCTTAACGCACAGATGTCTTTTATTTGATGTCGAAATGCACAAAAAACCAATAAAATCAACGATTTTAGTATATATAACATATAAAAAGTCGTATTAAAAATGGAAAAAATTTGAAAAATATCAAAAAATATCTTGCGCTATAGTCATTTTTTATGTATCATATAGGTGTATTCCAAATGGAAAATGTTGGAATTGATGTATGAGTATTCTGAATAGACAGAAGGCGCGCGATTCTGCTTAGATGCTGATGCAAAAAGAAGTTCATCTTTTTTCAAGAAAAAGAGGAGGGAAGAAGTATGTTAGAATCTTTTAACGCTTTTGTAACAAAAATCAACGGCTTCGTGTGGGGCCCTGTCATGCTGATCCTGCTGATTGGTACACACGTTATCCTGACACTGAGAACAAGAGTGATTCAGAGAAAAACCTTTACAGGTATCAAGCTTTCCATCACACCCGATGAAGAGGCATCCGGTGATATCGGCGGTTTCGCAGCACTGGCAACTGCCCTTGCAGCTACCATCGGTACCGGTAACATCGTAGGTGTTGCCACTGCAATCGGCGCAGGCGGTCCCGGTGCCGTATTCTGGATGTGGTTCACAGGTCTGCTTGGTATGGCAACCAAATTCGGTGAAGCAACACTGGCGGTAAAATATCGTGTAAAAGCAAAAGACGGCTCTTATATCGGCGGCCCCATGTACGCTCTGGAAAGAGGTCTGGGTCAGAAATGGCTGGGCGTTATCTTTGCAATCTTCACAGGCTTTGCCTGCTTCGGTATCGGTAACATGACACAGGGTAACTCTATCGCAGAATCCGTAAACGGTACTTTTGGCGTTCCCAAGGTTATCACAGGTATTATTTTAATGATTATCACAGGTCTGGTAATTCTGGGCGGCGTTAAGTCTATCTCCAAGGTATGTGAAAAGCTGATTCCCCTGATGGCTGGTCTGTATATCTTAGGTTGTCTGGTTATCTGTATCATCAATGGTGCATATATCCCCGCAGCATTCTCCGCAATCATTCATGGCGCATTTAATCCTCAGGCAGTTGGCGGCGGCTTTGTTGGTGCTACAATCGTACAGTGTATCCGTGCCGGCGTATCCCGTGGTCTGTTCACAAATGAATCCGGTCTGGGCTCTGCTCCTATCGTAGACGCATGTGCAGCAACAAGAAACCCTTCCAGACAGGCGCTGATTTCCATGTCCGGCGTATTCTGGGATACTATCGTAGTTTGCTTGATGACAGGTCTGGTTCTGGTATCCTCCATCATTAAAGACCCCGTAGGTATGGAAGGTCTGAGAGGCGCACAGATGACAGCAGGTGCTTTCGGTGCTATCCCCGTTGTTGGCCCCGCAGTTCTGACATTTGGTCTGATTACATTCGCATGGTCCACCATCCTTGGTTGGTCTTACTACGGCGAACGTGCATGGGTTTACCTGGTAGGCGTTAAGGCAATTAAGCCTTTCCGTATTGCATGGACCATCGTTGTTCTGATTGGCTGCTCCGCAGCTCTGGACGTAGTTTGGAACGTAGCCGATACACTGAACGCATGTATGGCATTCCCCAACGTAGTTGCTCTGCTTGGTCTGAGCGGCGTAATCGCATCCGAAGCGAAGAAATATGTTTGGGATAAGGACGCTGAAATGGGCGGTCTGATGAAATGGATGGATGACGTTGCTCCTTCCGTTGATAAATAATTTCATATCGGACAATAGGCGGTGTGTCAATAGACACACCGCTTTTTCTTTTGCCTGAAATATGCTATACTGCATTTATAGGAATTAAGAAAAACGGAGGGAAAAACCATGACCGAGAAATTATATTATACAGATGCCTATGCAACAAAATTCACTGCAAAGGTACTGGACTGTACAGAAGAAAAGAAGCATTGGACAGTCGTACTGGACAGAACGCTTTTCTATCCCGAGGGCGGCGGACAGCCTGCGGATATCGGCGTTCTGGGCGGCGTACATGTGCTGGATGTGCATGAAAAGGGCGAGGATATCGTCCATACAACGGACAAGCCGCTGCCTGTCGGTGCAGAGGTGGAAGGTGAGATTGACTGGGAACACCGCTTTGATTTGATGCAGAATCATTCCGGTGAGCATATCCTCAGTGGCATCATCTGCGGCAAATATGGCTGCGATAATGTCGGCTTTCACATGGGCAAGGAAAGCATTACCATTGATTTGAATACCAAAATCCCTGCGGAGGATTTGCCTTGGCTCGAGGAAAAAGCAAATGAAGCCATCTGGACAAATGCCCCTGTCGGGATTCGCTATCCTTCCAAAGAGGAACTGGCAAAGCTGGAATACCGCAGCAAAAAGGAACTGGAAGGGCAGGTGCGTATCGTCAATGTGGGCGACTATGACTGCTGTGCCTGCTGTGGGACACATGTCAAGCTGGCAGGCGAAATCGGGCAGATTAAGATTATCGGCGCGCAGAATTATAAGGGCGGCACACGTCTGGAGCTGCTTTGCGGCAAGCGCGCGTTGCAGGATTTCCGTAAGAAAAATGATGTTTCCGCAGAGGTCGGCAGATTGCTTTCTGTGCCTGCGGTGGAGACAGATGGGGCTGTCAGAAATGTTCTGGCGGAACGGGATGCACTGGTGCAGAGCCTGAATCAGCTGAAATGGAAATATTTCACACTGAAAGCAGAACAGATGCCCGAAGGAACGGAAAATATCCTGTTCTTCGGTGAAGGGCTGAACAGTAAGGATCTGACGTATTTTGCGGATTTGCTGCTCCAAAAGGGCGCGAAACGTGCGGCAGTATTCTCCAAGGCAGGAGAGGGCTATGCCTTTGTTCTCTTGAGTGCAGAAAAGGATGCGCGCGCGTATACGGAGGAAATGAAGGAACCCTTCGGCTGTAAGGGCGGCGGCAAGCCTGATGCGGTGCAGGGCAAGGTTGCGGCAGAGAAAAAAGCACTGAAGGAATTTTTCACAGAAAAGGGCTTTTTGATTGCGGAATAAAAAATTTAGAAAAGATTAGAAAAACCTTTCGGATTCTGTAAGGATTTTTCGGAAAAAATAAGCTATTCTGGATAGAAAGGCACGGTGAGAAAAAATGAACGAAATCTGGAAAAAGAACAGAGAGAAGCTGTTTGCGCGGATGGAAATGTTTTCGGCGGCGGTGCTGTTTGCAGGGAAAGCACCCATCAAAAGAGGGGATGAGAATTACCCCTTCTCCCCCGACCGCAATTTTTATTATGTAACAGGCATTGAACGGGAGAACTGCATTCTTTTTCTGGCGAAAACCAGAACAGGCGTAGAGGAAACGCTGTATATCCCCAGAGATAACGGCGTTATGGCGAAATGGGTCGGCGCAAATATGACGGCGGAGGAAGCGACCGCGGCAAGCGGCATTGAAAATATCGGCTGGATTGATGCGTTTGAGGAGGATTTTGCCACATATTTATTCAGAAACGGCATTAAGAAAATCTGGCTTGATATGGAAAACAGAGAATGGCGTGAGGAACGCACCCCTGCTTTGCAGTTTGCCGAAAAGGTACGCCGCCATGCACCGCAGATGGTCATCGGAGATTTGTATCCCCTGTTCAGCGAAATGCGCCTGATTAAGGAAGAATGGGAGCTGGAACGCATGCGGAAAGCGATGGATATCACCCGTTTGGGAATTGAAGCCATGATGCGGACGGCAAAGCCGAACCAGAAGGAATATGAAATTGAGGCGGCGTATGATTATACGCTGATGGTGAATGGTGCAAGAGAAAAGGCGTTCCGTACCATTGCGGCAGGCGGCAAGCGTGGCACGATTCTGCATTATGTGGAAAATAATCAGCCTGTTGCCGATGGCGAACTGATTCTGATTGACGCAGGCGCACAGTGGCAGTGGTACAATGGGGATATTTCCCGTACCTTCCCTGTCAACGGCAAATTTACCGAGCGGCAGAAGCTGGTCTACAATATCGTTCTGGAAGGACAGCAGAGAGTCATTGATGCCATTCGCCCGGGTGTACAGTTCAGCAGTCTGAATGAGCTGCTGAAGGAGTATTATTTCACGGCACTAAAGGAAATCGGTCTGGTGGAAACCAGAGAGGATGTGGCGAAATATTATTACCATGGTGTGAGCCATTATCTCGGCGCGGAAACGCATGATATCGGCAGATACGGCGACCGCGTATTGGAATCCGGCATGGTGCTGACGGTGGAACCCGGGCTGTATATCGAGGAATGGGAAATCGGGATTCGTATCGAGGATGACGTTCTGGTAACGGCGGACGGCAACGAGGTGATGACTGCCGCCATGCTGAAAACGGTGGACGAAATCGAAGCCTTTATGGCAAAGGAATGAGAAATGACGGAATTCAAGGAAACAGATTTATATGAGCCAATTCGCGCCTTTCTGGAGGAGGAAGGCTATCAGGTGCAGGCAGAGGTGAAGCACTGCGATATTGCCGCCGAGAAGGACGGCAAACTGGTTGTGGTGGAGCTGAAAAAAGCCTTTGGGCTGAAATTGGTCTATCAGGGCTTGGAACGCCAGAGCCTGACGGATGAGGTTTTTGTGGCAATCCCCCGCCCGAAAAAGGGTGCAAGGGAAAAGGCGTGGAAGGATATGCTCCGCCTGCTGAAGCGTCTGGAATTGGGTCTGTTGACGGTTGCACTGGACAGCCCCCTCAAAACAGTGGACGTGGTGCTGACACCTGCGGACAGCATGATTCGCAAGAATAAGCGGAAAAAGGAGCAGCTGCAGGCGGAACTGGAAGGCAGGCAGGTGGACGCGAATATCGGCGGCATGACAAGGCGAAAAATCATCACTGCCTATCGCGAAAAGGTTATCCGTCTGGCATGTAT
>JBNMGO010000376.1:0-1874 GCA_050872285.1 Anaerotignum sp. | reverse complement strand
GAAAACCTTAGAAAACCTTTCTGCCGCAGATTTTACAGGAAAGCTGTCCCGGCTGCAGCTGCGCGCCGCAATGCGGACAGGTATACGGACTGCCGTCCTTATGCGCGGAAAACAGATTGCTGATATCCGCCTGAAATGCTTTCCCTCTGAACCCTCGGTACAGATTAAAGCCGCCCAGAAGAATCAGAATCACCGGCAGCAAAACTGCATAGCCCTCCCGTTTCACAGGTCTTGTACTATGGGCATCATACCATCCGCTTTTGATTTTTTCCGCGGCAAGAATCAGCATTGCAATCCCAACTGCAAGCAAAAGCAGTGAAATCACAATATTCCTTGCAGAAACTCTTTTTCCGCCATCCATAAGCAAGCCCCCTTCCGAAAAGTAGCTTTTTCTCAGCCTTCTGTGTGCATTTCATCCACCACGGGGAATTCCATAAAGAAGGTTGTCCCCATATATTCGCGGCTCTCGATACGGATACTGCCGCCCAGAGACGCCACCGCCGCATTGACCACATCCAGACCAACTCCTCTGCCGGAAAACAGCGTGGCACTTGCCTTCGTGGTAAAGCCGGGGCGCAGCAGAAATGCGTAAACCTCACTGTCCTCATATTCGCTTTCGGGCTTTTTCAGCAGCCCTTTTTCCTTCGCCTTCTGCAAAATCTGGTCGCGGTTCAGACCACGCCCGTCATCGCGGAACGCAACAAAAACCTTCTGCGCCGCCTTGCTGATTTCCACGGAAATCTCCCCGACGGGGGTTTTCCCCATCTGCTCGCGGTCTGCCTTGGATTCCAGACCATGATCCATGCTGTTTTTCATCATCTGTAAAACCGCCATGGAAACCTTATCATAAATATCTCTGGGAACCTCCGTATCCGCGCCCGAAATTTTCACGGTAAATTCCTTCTGCAATTCTCTGCCCATCACCTTCGCCAGACGATCCATCTGGGGCAGAAGTGCCTCAAAATTCGTATAGGGAATCCGCTTTTTCCCCTTTCTGGTATAGGCAATCTGATAGCTCGGGCCTTCCGGCTCATTTTCACTATCCACATGGGAAAGGAAATTCTTGATGCGGCGCACCACCGCCCAGCCGAAATCCGTTACCTCATCATCCGTTTCCAGACGGCGCAGTTCCCGCTTCAAAAAGCCCGAAACCATCCGCAAAAGCTGCAAAATTGCCTGCAAATCCTTCTGTGCCGGTGCAGATTCCTCTCGCAGATAGGAAAATAAATCCTCCGCTGCGTGCGCCGTTTCGGAAATGGCAGGATAGCCCATCATTGCCGCAGAGCCCTTGATGCTGTGCATCGTGCGGTAAAGGCTGTTTACCTCTTCCGCCGTTACTTCAAATTCTTCTAAATTTGCTTTGGATTCAATGAATCCGTCAATTTTATCCACATTTTTCCATGCTTCCTCCAGGAAAAGTTCCTGCAGGAAATCCGGATTTTCAACAAACCGCTCCACCTAATCATCCTCTTATCGTAAAGGAATTTTCATCCTGTTTTTGTTTTTACCCCTACGCATGAGACGCAGAAACGAGAAATCCCATTTCTTTGCCCATGTTACCACAAGTATAGACCTAAATTGAGAAAATTGCCATACGATTTTTTCAAAAAATCACAAAAAATATGGTATACTTTATTTTAATCAGAAAAGAAACATCAGAAAGGAGACTTTCTTATGAAAACACTTGGTATCATTACCGAATATAACCCCTTTCATCAGGGGCATGCCTATATGCTGGAGCGAGCAAAACGAAAAGCCGATGCCGACCGCGTGGTTGTCATCATGAGCGGCAGCTTTGTGCAGAGGGGCGAGCCTGCCATTTTCGATAAATGGACGAGAACCGCCGCCGCGCTGAAAAACGGAGCGGATTTGGT
>JBNMGO010000229.1:0-3192 GCA_050872285.1 Anaerotignum sp. | reverse complement strand
ATCATGGTTGAGTGCATTTTTTGCGGAAAAGACCATCGAGAAATCGGTGGTCTTTTTTTATTTCTAAAATCATGGGAAAAGTCTGATTTAAAAGTCACTATAAATATGTGAAAAATAGATATTTAATATCCGAATTGAATATTTTACTAATAATTTAATCTGCCTTACAATGAAAGCAACAGAAAACGGAAGCGCGAAAGGAGCAATACAAATGAATCAGAAAATTATGCAAATGAAGCCCTCGGCATCTGTCACGCTGATTGGTAAGGCAAAGGAAATGCAGAAGACGGACCCTACAATCATCAGCCTGGCAGGCGGCGAACCTGACTTCGATACCCCCGCACCGATTACCATGGGTGCAATCAAAAGCCTTCTGGAAGGCAATACCCATTATGTGGTTGGCCCCGGGATTTTGGAGCTGAGAGAAGCCATTCAGAAAAAGCTGCTGGAAGAAAACGGGATTACCTGCGATGTGAGCAACACCCTGCTGACACCCGGCGGCAAAAATGCAATCTATCTTGCCATCCATGCAGTGCTGAATCCTGAGGATGAGGTCATTGTGCTTGACCCTGCATGGGTATCCTATGAGCCCATTATTCAGGCGGCAGGCGGCAAATGCGTGAAGGTGAAACTCGATTACAGAACACAGTACAGAATTACAAAAGAAAAATTGGAAGCGGCATATTCCGAAAAGACAAGAATGTTAATCATCAATTATCCCAACAACCCCACAGGCAGAATCCTGCATGCGGAAGAAGCGGATATTCTGGAGGAATTCCTGCTGGCGCACCCCGATGTGTATTTACTGGCGGATGAAATCTACGAAAGAATCGTTTACGATGGCAACAAGAGCATCAGCATGGCAACCAGAGAATCCATCAGAGACCGCGTGATTACCGTAAACGGTTTTTCCAAGAGCGTTGCCATGACAGGCTGGCGCATGGGCTACATGGTTTCCAACAAAGAGGTATTCGGTGCGGCATATAAGCTGTATCAGCACAGCCTTTCCTGCATGAGCGGCTTCCTGCAGAAGGGCGCAGTTCACGCATTTGAATGTGAAAGAGAAATCGAAGAAATGCGGAAGATTTATGAACAGCGCAGAAATCTGTTCATCGGTATTCTGAACAGCACAAAGGGCGTACACTGCGACCTTCCCGAGGGTGCGTTCTACGCATGGGTATCTTTCGATGTGAATGGCATGACATCCATGCAGATGTGCGATTATCTGTTGGAAAATGCAGGCGTTGTCGGGATGCCCGGGGATGCGTATGGCGAAGAAAACATCTGCTGTATGCGTTTCTCCTTCGCAACCGCAACAAAGGATTTAGAGACTGCCGCCAATAAAATCAAAGCGGCGATTGAAAAACTGGGATAAGGAGGAACGGACACATGAGATTATTTGACTGTACACTGCGTGACGGTGCGAATGTTGTCGGGAATGGATTCTCCAGGGAGCTGACGGTAAGCATGGTGCAGGCGTTGCTGTCCTGCGGCATTACGCAGATTGAGCTTGGCAATGCAAAGGGCGTCGGTGCCTATGAAGATGGGGCGACAGCACCGCTTACGGATCTGGAATATATGCAGGCGGTTGCGCCTTTCGCAAAGAAGGGCAGCCTTGGGATGTTCCTGCAGGTGAAATATGCAACAGAAGAAAGAATCAAACAGGCGGCGGAAAACGGCTTAAGCTTTCTGCGTGTCGGCACAGCGGCAGGGGATGGCGCAAGTGCTGTTTCTGCGGTAAAGATGGTGAAAAAGGCAGGGCTTTTTTGCAGATATTCTCTGATGAAGGCATATATCTGCACCCCCGAAGAGCTGGCGGAGGAAGCAAAGCTGCTGGAAGAAAGCGGCGTGGATTTTATCACGATTATGGATTCCGCAGGCACAATGCTCCCTGAGGAGGTTACAGCTTATGTAAAGGCGCTGAAAGCAAAAATTTCCATTCCTGTCGGCTTCCATGGACACAGCAACCTTGGCATGGCGCAGGCAAACGCATTGGCGGCAGTGGACGCAGGCGCGGAAGAGGTTGACTGCGGTCTGCTTGGCATGGCGCGCAGCGCAGGGAATTGTGCCACAGAGCTTGCGGCGGCAACCTTCCTGCGCAGAAATGCCTTACAGGATGTTGACTTGTATCAATTATTGGAATATCTTGATAAGGAACTGATTCCTGCCATGGCGGCATACGCTTACAAGCCTGCCGTAAAGCCTTTAGACTTGATTTTGGGGCTTTCCGGCTGTCACTCTTCCTTCGTAAGCACCTTTGAAAAAATTGCAAAAGAAGAAAATGTCTCTCTTTATCAGCTGATTACAGAGGTCTCCAAAAAGGACAGAAAGAAACCCTCCGAAGCACTGATGAGAGAAACAGCAAAGACACTTTAAGAAAAAACGCCACATACGGAAGGGGAAAATACAATGGAAGAAAATAAAAAATATGAATTTTACGGCGGAAATTTCGGGCCGTGGATTCCTGTAATCTTTATGATTGTCAGCATGGTACTCTGCACCATTACGGGAAACGGCGGTCTGCAAAGATTCTGTATTCTGACATTCGCGGCTCTGGCAATCGGTTTTTTCCTTGCAAAGGATAAGAAAAACTTTGGTCAGCTTTCCTTGAAGGGGCTGAGAAATCCAATGCTCGGTACGGTTATCATGGCATATCTGCTGGCAGGTATCCTGTCTCAGCTGCTGCGCCAAAGTGGTCTGATTGACTCTCTGATTCTGCTTGTTTCCGAGCTGAATCTGAATGTAGGCTTTCTGCCTCTGGTTGGTTTTATCACCTGTATGCTGATTTCTACCTCCTGCGGTACTTCCACAGGCTCGATTGCGGCAGTTGCGCCCGTTCTGATTCCTCTGGCGCACAGCCTTGGGGTAGATATCGGGCTGATGTCCGGTGCGATTATCAGTGGTGCGATTTTCGGTGACAACATTGCGCCGATTTCCGATACAACCATCAGCTCCGCATTAACACAGGAAGCAAAAATCAGTGATGTTGTGCGTACCAGACTGCCCTATTCCATTACCTCTGCGGTGATTTCCGCGGTACTGTTCATCGTAATGGGGCTGCGTATGGGTTCTGCCGATGCGGCACACTTCGTTCTGGAAGGTGCAACCTTTAAGCCCCTGATTCTGATGATTCTGCCTCTGACCATGGTATTCATGATGAAAAAGGGCTGGGATCTGACAGGTACGCTGATT
>JBNMGO010000363.1:0-1934 GCA_050872285.1 Anaerotignum sp. | reverse complement strand
GCGGTGAAGACCTATTACCAGACAGCACCCGTAACCCCGACAGAACCTGAAACACCCACCGAACCCGAAACACCCGTTACGATTGAGAAGAAATACGCTTATGCAGGCAGAGCAAAGGTAACGGTGAACGGCAAGGCGGTAGATTTCCAGATTTATACGATTGATGATTATACCTATTTCAAGCTGCGCGATGTTGCAGGGGCGGTGAATGGGACAACGAAGCAGTTCCAGACCTACTGGGATGAAAGCAAGCAGGCGATTGAGCTGTTCCGCGGCGTGCCCTATTCCTCTTCTGCAAGCGGCGCGACAGGCAGATATGGCGACACCTACGGCACAACCTCTACTGCAAAGCTGTACTGCGATGGGGCAAGAAAGAGCGTGAGTGCGTACACCATCAACGATTATACTTACTACAAGCTGCGCGACCTGGCGAAGCTGCTGGATATGGGCGTGACATGGGACGAAGGTACGGCGACCATCGGCGTTAACACCGCGAAAAGCTATCAGTAAATATAAAGGAGAAAGAGATGTCCTTTTTTAAGAAATTGCAGGAAAAGAGAACGGCGGAGCGTGTGCGGAAATCCGAAATGATGCAGGGCTTTACCATGCAGGCGGAATTAAGCGCGACCATCGTCAGCGTCAAGCTGTTGGACGGCACAGAAGAAGAAACAAGGTTTCTGGTGGAATATGCCAACGGCGAAAAGAAAGAGGAAGCTGTCCGAAATGACAGTGGGAGATTTCAGGAACTCAATATGTATTTAGGTTAAAAAAGAATCCCTTGTATGGTTGGAGAGACCAATACAAGGGATTTTCTTATTCATCAATGAAAAACTGCTTTGGCAGGGGTTGGCTTGCGAACAGGAGCGGCGCAAGGGAATAGGCATAGCTGCCGGCGTGGTTGCAGGTAATCAAATCTCCAATTTGTCCTTTGCGGACGAGGATATCCTTCGCGAGAACATCCGTCCCTGTGCAGAGATGCCCTGCGATATCGACAACCTCGGTTTCCGTGCTGTCGGAAAGGACATGAATTTCATACGCGTCATCTTCGGTGAGCAGGGGTTCAAAGCTGCCGATGACTGCCTGCGGACAGACGGTTTGCAGCAGGGCGCGGAGGGCAGGCTTGAAAAAGCCATTGATGCCGTTTTTGACCACATAGAATTTTTTGCCATAGGATTCCTTAATATCGACAATTTCCGTCACATAAGTGCCGCAGGAGCAGGCAAGGAACCGACCGCTTTCCAGAATCAGCTTAGCGGAAAGAGGATATTTTTTCCGAAGGGAGAGAATTTCCTGACGCAATGCCGCAAAATCCAGAGGGGACTGCCTTTCGGGATTGTAGACCATGCCGACACCGCCGCCGCAGTTGATATACTCCAGAGGTGCGCCGAGGTGGTTTTGCAGGCGAACCGCCAGAGAAAGGATGTTTTCGTAATAACGGCTGAGCTGGACGGTGTCCAACACCTGCGAGCGGATATGGACATGCAGACCGACAATCCGCAGATGGGGATAGGCTTTGGCAAAATCCGTAGCCCAGATGATAGACTCATCCATGCCGAACTTGGAGGGTACCTGTGGCGCGCCGTCCATGGTAAAAGCAGGATGGATACGGATCCCAACGGGCAGGGTTGTGTTCTGTAAGGCTGCGGCTTCTTCCAGAAGGGAGAGGACATGCAGGCTGTCAGCGATGATATGGCATTTGCCAATGGCGTAGGCGATATCCTCTTTTGTGGGGGCAGGCGCGGAATAATAGATGTGTTCCGCAGGGATGCCTGCCTCGTGCGCAAAGTCGATTTCCTTTGCGGAGGCGGCATCTGCACCGATCCCCAACGCCGCCATCTTTTTTAAAACGGGCGGAAAGGGGTTCGCCTTGACGGAAAAAAGCAGGGCAAAATCGGGAAAGGCATTTCGCAGGATTTCTGCCTGTGAGGCAATTT
>JBNMGO010000108.1:0-5339 GCA_050872285.1 Anaerotignum sp. | reverse complement strand
CTGTCAAAAATAAATGGATATCCCTGGAAAAGCTGGAATTATCTCTGCTTGGCACTTATCAGATTGAGAACTGCCTTGCGGTTCTGGAAAGCTGCTTTGTGCTGAACCAAAACGGTCTTGCGATTCCCGAACAGGCAATTCGTGACGGTCTGAAAAATGCCCGATGGGCAGGCAGGATGGAGCTTTGCGGCAGACAGCCGCTTGTCATTCTGGATGGTGCGCATAACGCGGACGGGATTCGGCAGCTTGCAAATTCCCTTTCGGTTTATTTCAGGGAGAAAAAGGTTACCCTCATTCTTGGCGTTCTGGGGGATAAGGAATATCGGAAAATGGCAGAGCAGATTCTCCCCTTTGCGGATACGGTGATTCTGACCGAGCCGCACAGCGAGAGAAAGCTGGACGTATTTTCCCTTGCCCGTTCTGTTTCCGATTTCAGCGGTACGGTCTGCATGGAAAAGGAAATAGAAGCGGCGTATGAAAAGGCGCGCGCCCTCACCCCGTCGGATGGTATCATCCTTTGCTGCGGTTCCTTATATATGATCGGTGCCATGCGTACCTATCTGAAACGCCGAAAAGAAGATTAAAAAAGAAGAAACACATGGAAAAGTATTTGAAACGGAGGAATGTCCCGTGTTTAATTTTAAAGAAGAACTGCGCAGATATCAGCCTATTCTGGAAATCGACCAGATTGAAGCATCCCTGCATACATCCGAAATGCAGGATCTTTTAGATATCCTGCAGCATATTGCGAAGGAGAAAAAACAGCCCACCACACAGGAATAAGAAAAAGGAGAGAATGACATGAAATGCCCGAATTGTGGTTTTAATTTTTCTGAGGGCTGTCGCTGTCCCGATTGCGGCGTGGATGTATATGTGTTCCAGAAGGCACGCAATGCGTCTATCCGTCTTTATAACGAAGCGCTCACCTTAGCCGGAGAAACTGACCTTTCCGGTGCGGCGGCAAATCTGGAACAGAGCCTTCTTTTTGATAAAAATAACATACAGGCGAGAAACCTGCTCGGTCTGATTTACTGCGAAACGGGGCGCATCGGGGATGCCCTCCGACATTGGATTATCAGCACTTCCATTCTGCCCGAAGGAAACGCTGCCGCAGGCTATATGACGCATTTGCAGAAAAACGCCAGAGAGATGGAAAAATGCAACGATGCGGTGCGGATGTATAATCAGGCGATTACCTATCTGAAACAGGGCAGCGATGATTTAGCCATCATCCAGCTGAAAAAATCCATTGACAATAACCCAAACTTCATTGATGCCTATAACCTGATGACGCTTTGCTGCATTGAGGATAAAAACCTCAAGCGTGCGCTGCATTTTAATGAAATCGTGCTGAAACGGGATATTCGCAACCCCCTTGCCCTGCATTATGCACAGCTGATTGGCAATGTGCATGCCTCTTCCCCGAAAAAGGGAGACAAAAACAAGGCATCCGCGGCGGTCAGCGTGAAGAAAACAGACAGCAACCCTCCCCTTCCCGGCTATAAGCGCAAGGACAGAAGCAACAGCGTACTGGAAAAGCACAACATGATTGCCTTCGTGATTGGGCTTGCAATTTCCGCTCTGGTGATTCTGGTGCTGATTGTGCCTGCGCTGAATGAGGATAAGGATGCGAAAATCAAGGAATTGCAGACCGCTGTTGAAAATTATTCCGGTGAAACCAACATGACACCGGAGGAGGTTCTGGAAATGCGGACAGAGCTGGAAAAGCTGCAAAAGGAAAATAAACAGCTGCGCAGCGAGGAAAATAAGCAGGCGAACCTTGAGCTGCTGGAAACGGCACTGGCGCAGATGACAGACGGCGATTACGAAACCTGCATCACAACCTTTGAATCCATTGATACGGTTGGGTTCAGTGATGATGACCTGACGAAATATAATTCTCTGAAAGCGGAGATTTACCCCAAGGCGGCAGATACCTACTACACCAAAGGGAAAAGTGATTTCCTGAGCAACAACATGACAGAGGCGAAAACCGACCTGGAAACGGCCCTGAAATACACGAGCAATGAAAACTTTGTGGACGATATCTATTATTATCTGGGACAGATTGCAGAGAAAGAAAACGATACGACTGCCGCAAAGAAATATTACAACAAAATCATCAGCGATTACCCCAATTCCAACCAGATCAGCAATGCAAGAAACGCATTGGAAGGCCTGAAGGAATAAAAATTAAGCCCATCGGCTGAGCCGATGGGCTTTTTGTATGCTTTTATTTCATGTATTTATCATGCAGTTCCTTATATTTTTCAGTATAAGCCTGATTCTGCTTCTGCTGCAGCAGGTTTGCACGAATCTGTTCCTTCACTTCATCGAAGGGAGTTACGGATGCGTCCTTCTTATCCTCAACCTTAATCAGATGATAGCCGAACTGCGTTTTTACGGGGCCAACTACCTTGCCGACCTCAGCCGCAAATACTGCCTGATCAAACTCGGGAACCATCTGACCCTTGCCGAATTCGCCAAGGTCACCGCCCTGTGCATTGGAGGGGCAGGAAGAAAATTCCTTTGCGGCATCCTCAAAATAGATATCCCCTGCGGTGATTTTATTCATGATATCCTGTGCTTTTTCCTCGGAATCCACAAGAATATGCTTTGCGTGTACGGTTTCGCCCTTTTCAAAATGCTGCGGGTTTTCTTTGTAGAACGCCTGCATTTCTTCATCTGTTACCGTGATATCCTTCAGAACGCTGTTGATGGCAAGCTGGGCAAGGATATCCTTTCTTGCCCGTTCCATCATTGCTTTGAATTCTTCTGTTTCATCCATTTTTTCATCTTCTGCCATCTTTGCATACAGATGGAATGCCAGAAGCTGTTTCAGTGCGTGTTCTCTGAACTGGGGATATGCCGCATATGCCTGCTGTTCCTTCGGCAGATTTGCGATATATGCGTCCAGATCCGCATCTGTAATGTTTACGCCGTCAATCGTTGCTAAAATATTCTGTTCGCTCATTTGAATTCTCCTAAATTTAAATTATTTTTTTATTGAATCCCGAAATCCTCATTATTCCAGAGGTTATCATCGGGGTTCTGTCCATTTCCGGGGTCGGTTGCACCGGGGTCTGTGGTATTGGTATCATCATCGCCGCCGCCCGTATGCGCGAAATCGCAGGTTGCGCCGATATTGATATCCAGCTTGCCTTCGGGAACCGTGGAAGGCTTACCCTTAATCGAGCCGTCACTGTTGACCGCAAGAACCACATTCATGGTCGGGCAGTTTGCGCCTGCCAACTTGCCTGTTTCGCTGCAAATCGTGTAGGATTTGTGCATCGTACAGGTGCCGCTGTTTGTGCCGCCCTTGAAATCCGTTGTAACATAGTCACTCGTTGCGCCGTAGCCGTAATAGTCACTGCTGCAAAGAGAGGAAGGTGTCATGCCGGATGCCGAGCAGATGGAACGTGTTGTCAAGCCGTCCGGTTTTTCAAATTCCTTATTCTTGAGTCCCTTATCATAATGAATCTGGCTCATTACGGAGCTCCAGATTCGCAGATGGGCGTTATTTGCATTCTTGATTTCCTTCTGGCTGTCATACCCCATCCAGATACCTGCGGTATAGTAAGGCGTATAGCCGTAGAAGGTCAGGTCAACAGTATCATTTGTGGTACCTGTTTTACCTGCAACATTCATGCCGCTGATGGCAGCCTGCGTACCGGTACCCTTTGTGATAACGTCACGCATCATATCCGTCAGCAGGAAAGCAGTTGTTTCCTTCAATACTCTATGGGTTTCCTGATCGGAATTATCCAGAAGGACATTGCCGTCATGGTCATAAACCACGGTATAGAACATGGGCTGATAATAGGTGCCGCCGTTGGCAATGGTTGCATAAGCCGCTGTCTGCTCCAGAACGGAAACGCCCTGTGTCAGACCGCCGAGTGCCGTTGTTGCCGCCTTATCCCGTTCATCAATCGTGGTAAAGCCGAAGTCCAGCAGATACTGATAAGCCGTATCCGCGCCGACCATCATAAAGGTCTTGACTGCCAGCACGTTCATGGAGTGCCAGATACCCTGACGCACCGTGGTAGGCCCGATGTATTTGCCGTCCCAGTTCTTAGGCGACCAGCCGCCGTAGGTCACAGGTTCGTCAATGATGATAGAACCGGGCATCAACAGCCCTGTATCAATCGCAGGGGCATACGCCGCAAGGGGTTTCATGGTGGAACCCTGCTGACGCAGTGCCTGTGTTGCGCGGTTGAATACGGAATCGCCGGGCTTTTCGCCGCGTCCACCAACCAGTGCCTTCACCTCGCCGTTGCTCTGATCCATGATAACCATTGCCGCCTGCAGGGATTTGGAAACCGTCAGCTTATCCAGAACAAGTGTATGCGTTTCATCCAGAAGCTCTTCCTTCACAGATGCAACAAAGGCATCTGCCTCCTCCTGCGAGGTAACAGTTGTTTTCTTTTCATAATGGGACTGATTGCTGCTCTCATCGGGGTTCTGTGTATCCAGAACGGAAATCAGATAGGTTACATCCATCTTCCCATCCCCTGCCGGGAACATATTATCATTCTTCATGGCTGCTTCTGCGGTTTCCTGCATGGAAGCGTCCATTGTGGTATGAATTTGCAGACCGCCGCTGTAAATCATATTGGATGCCTGCGCCGCCGTCATGTTTTTCTTTTCCATCAGGTCAGTTTTAATCTGCTGCACCGCTGCTTCGACAAACCAGTTATGCTTTGCATTGCTTTCTTCATCCGCAGTGTCCTTGCAGACCAGATGTGCATAGATATCCTCTGCCGCGGCTTCGTCATATTCCGCCTGCGTAATCATATTCAGATCCAGCATTTTTTTCAGAACCGTCAGCTGACGTTCCTTGCTGGCATCCTGATTCATATCCGGCGCATACAGACTCGGGGTCTTCGTAATACCTGCAATGCTTGCGGATTCCGCCAGCGTCAGTTCACTTGCATGCTTGCCGTAATAATACTGCGCCGCCGCCTCTACGCCGCGCAGACCATGATGCAGCGGTATGGTATTCAGATACAGCTCCAAAATATATTTCTTTGCCGCATCCTTCGAGCCAAGCTGTTTTTTCAGCGCGCTTTCCAGAGAAACTGCCAGATACTGTTCCTTTATCTTTCTGGAAAGGCTCTTTTCGCTGTCAAGCACCTCATTTTTCAGCACCTGCTGTGTCAGCGTACTTGCGCCCTGCGTAAACTCAAGATGCCCTGCTTTAACAGTATCCACAATATTTTGCTTCATCGCACGCATGATACCTCTGATATCAATGCCGTTATGCTCATAAAACCGCTGGTCTTCAATCGCGATGACCGCATTCTGCATATTGGTTGTGACTGCGGAAAGCTTCACATACT
>JBNMGO010000277.1:0-2608 GCA_050872285.1 Anaerotignum sp. | reverse complement strand
ATCCAGATCATGCCGAGCCACTGTTCCCGCTTATAGGCGCAGTCGGTGAATTTACCGACTTCGCGATAGCCCATTTTTTCATGAAAGGCAATGCTCTGCGGATTGGGATAAGCGATGCAGGCATTGACATTCTGCACATTCTGCTGTTTCAAGGCTTCTTCCAGTTTTCCATACAGGAGCCTGCCGACATCGCGTCCACGTTCCGCACGTTCCAGATAAACCGTTGCTTCGGCAGACCAGATATACGCCCTTCTGGGATGGAAGGCGGAGGCATAGGCATAGCCGATAATTCTGCCGTTTTCCACTGCCGCAAAATAGGGGTATGCCTTTATCGTATTGCGGATGCGTTCCCGAAATTCCTCTACGGTCGGGACGGTGTATTCATAGGTAATAAACGTATCGGTTACATAGGGGGCATAGATGGCAAGCAGTTCTTCTGCATCTGCCTCGGTTACGGGTCTGATTGTGATTTCCTTGATATCTTTCATATTGATTCTCCTTTGTCCTTTGTATTTTTAAGCAGGAAAAGCACCGCAAAGGGTGCCTTCCTTCTCTGTATGTTATTTTACGATTTCCTTCCAGAAGCTTTCGGCTTCAAAATGGGCATCCAGGCCCAGATAATCGGAAATAGTCTGCCCTAAATCCGCAAAGGTCTTTCGGATGCCGAGGTCAACGCCGGCTTTGATGGGCTTGCCATAAGCCAGAAGGGGGACATATTCTCTGGAATGGTCGGTGCTGGGTGTGGTCGGGTCACAGCCATGGTCCGCCGTGATGAAAAGCACGTCCTCGTCCTTCATCTGCGACAGAATTTCGGGCAGCTTGCTGTCGAAATATTCCAATGCGCCCGCGTAACCCTCTACATCGTTTCTGTGTCCGTAAATCATATCGGTATCGACCAGATTGGTGAACAGCAGTCCTTCAAAATCGTCTTTCAGGAACTGAATGGTCTTTTCGATGCCGTCATGGTTATTGGTGGTATGGTCAGTACGGGTCATGCCGCGGTGCTCAAAGATATCCTCGATTTTTCCGACAGCTACAACCTCCATGCCCTTTGCCTTCGCCAAATCCAGAATGGTCGGGCCTGTCGGCTCCAGAGAGAAGTCTCTTCTGTTTTTGGTACGGGTGAAGCCATCCTTGGCATTGCCGATGAAGGGACGCGCAATGACACGCCCAACGCCATACTCCCCCGTCAGGATTTTTCTTGCCTTTTCGCACATTTCATACAGCTTTTGAACGGGAATGACATCCTCATGCGCCGCAATCTGGAACACGCTGTCCGCAGAGGTATAGACGATGGGATAGCCTGTTTTCATGTGTTCCACGCCCAAATCCTGAATGATAACCGTACCGGATTCGGCGTAGTTGCCCAGTGTTTTTGTGCCGATTGCCGCTTCAAAGGCATCCATGACTTCTTTCGGGAAGCCTGTTTTTGTAAAGGTCGGGAAGGGCTTTTTGGTGATAATGCCTGCCATTTCCCAATGCCCTGTGGTGGTATCCTTACCGATAGAGCGTTCCGCCATTTTGCCGTAGCACCCCTTCGGCGCGGCAACCTCGCCCAGAAGCGAGATATCCTTCCCCTGAATATCCCCTAAGCCTAAAGTACAAAGGTTCGGCAGATTCGTCTGCGGACGCACCTTCTTGATATTGACTAAGGTATTGCTGCCAACATCCCCAAAATCCGCCGCATCGGGCAATTCGCCAATGCCAACGCTGTCCAGTACAATAATAATTGCTCGTTTCATGCTTAACCCTCCTGTCTGATGATTTTCAAAATCAAAGGTGTCTGTTCTGTCAGAGGTGCAGCCTCTATGGTGATGGCTTTTTGCAGGAAATCCGCCGCACTCTGACAGCGTTCCCTGCTCTTACTATATACTACCGCCAAGGTTTCACCTGTTGCAATTACATCACCTATGCGTTTTTTCATGATAATGCCTGCGCCAAAATCCAACGGCTGTCCCTTGTACATCCGCCCTGCGCCTGTTTCCTGCGAGGCTCTGCCAATCATGGCTGTATCCATACGGGTAAGATACCCCGATTTCGTTGCTTTTACTTCCCATTTTTCTTCCGCTAAGGGCAGCAGGCTGTAGTCCTCAATGACACGGACATCACCGCCCTGCTGTGTCAGCAGTTCCTGGAATTTCGCAAGCCCTTTGCCATTTCTGATATTTTCAAGCAGAAGCGCCTTGCCCTCCTCCTCGGTCTGCACACGGTCTGCCAGAAGGAGCATATTTGCGCCCAAGGTCAGAGAAACCTCGAGTAAGTCACCGCCGACATTGCCCTTCAGCACCTCGATGGCTTCCATCACCTCAAGGCTGTTGCCGATATACATGCCCAAGGGCTGTGCCATACTGCTGATGGCCGCCGTTACCTTTCTGCCAACGTGCCTGCCCATTGCCGCCATAATGCCTGCAAGCTTTTCCGCATCTGCGGGATTTTTCATGAATGCGCCACTGCCGCATTTCACATCCAGAACAATCGCATCCGCGCCTGCGGCAATCTTTTTCGACATGATGCTTGCCGCAATCAGAGGGATGCTGTCCACGGTTCCTGTTACATCGCGGAGGGCGTAGAGCTTTTTATCCGCAGGGGTGAGGTTATCCGTCTGGCT
>JBNMGO010000218.1:0-3303 GCA_050872285.1 Anaerotignum sp. | reverse complement strand
TTGAGGCGGCTACATACGAGGATGTGGATACGGTTGTGACCTCTGTGGTCGGCAATGTCGGTTTGCAGCCCACCTTTGCAGCCATTCGTGCAGGAAAGAATATCGCGCTTGCGAACAAAGAAACACTTGTTTCCGCAGGGCAGCTTGTCATGGACTTAGCAAAGCAGTATAACGTGAAGATTTATCCTGTGGACAGCGAACATTCCGCAATTTTCCAATCCCTGCAGGGGAATGCAGACAACCGCATTTCGCGTATCCTGCTGACGGCTTCGGGCGGTCCCTTCCGTGGTAAAAAACGTGAGGAACTGGAGCATGTGACGGCGGCAGACGCGTTGGCGCATCCGAACTGGCATATGGGCAAGAAAATCACGATTGATTCTGCGACGCTGATGAATAAGGGCTTGGAAGTGATGGAGGCAAAATGGCTTTTTGATGTGGATGTGGATCAGATTGAGGTTCTGGTGCATCCGCAGAGCATTGTCCATTCCGCAGTGGAATATGAGGACGGCGCAATTATCGCGCAGATGGGTGAACCCGATATGCGGATTCCCATTCAGTATGCGCTGACGTACCCCAAGCGTGTGAAAAGCCCGTTTCCACGGGTGGATTTTGCCGAGCGCAGCCATCTGACCTTTGAAAAGCCTGATTTGGATACCTTCCGTTGTCTTTCTCTGGCGTATCGTGCGCTGAAAACAGGCGGAACGATGCCTGCGGTGCTGAATGGTGCAAATGAGATTGCGGTTGCCCGTTTCCTGAAAGGGGAGCTGACTTTTTTGCAGATTCCTGCACTGATAGAACGGACGATGGACGCATATACTGTCAAAGATAAATATACATTAGAGGATTTACTGGAGGCGGATGCATGGGCGCGGACGTACGCGCAGTCTGTACGCTTCTGATAAATCTGTCTGGAGGTGGAGAACATTTCCTCATTATTGATTACCATTATACTTCTGGGTGTTCTGGTCATTGCACATGAATTCGGACACTTCATCATTGCGAAGAAAAACGGCATCTGGGTGCAGGAATTTGCAGTCGGCATGGGGCCGAAGATTTTTTCCCGTACCAAGGGGGATACGGAATACAGTATTCGTATTCTGCCGTTAGGCGGTTTCTGCCGCATGGAAGGGGAAACAGAGGACGGCGCATCCAGCCCGACCTCCTTCCTCAGCAAATCCGTCGGCGCACGCATTGCAGTTATGGCGGCAGGGCCTGTGATGAATTTCCTGCTGGCGTTTCTTATGATTTTCGGTCTGACCTGCACAACCTATACAGCAACGCCCGTCATCAGAGAGGTTCTGCCTGATTCTGCGGCGGCCGCATCCGGTCTGGAGATTGGCGACAGGATTCAGAAAATCAACGGAAAGACGATTCATATTTATGATGAACTGCAGTATACTTTGCAGTCCAATCACGGAGAAACCCTGACACTGGACGTAGTCGATGCCGCAGGGACGCATCATAAATATAAGCTGCAGCCCCAGCTGGACGCGGAGCAGGGCAGATATCTGATTGGCTTTTCGCCTGAGGTAAAAACAGGACTGTTTGCCGAAAATGTGGACGGCTATACGAAAATGGGTGTTGCGGAAACGGCGCATTACAGTTTGTTTGCCATGATGAATTATGTAAAAATGACGGCAGAGGGACTTCTGCGTGTGTTTACCTTTACGGCAAACCCTGATGAATATGGCGGCCCGATTGCGATTTTCAATATGGTTGGGCAAAGCTATGAGGCAGGGCTGCAATACAGCATCAAGGCGGCAATCCAGAATGTGGTTTATATCGGTGCGGTGCTGAGTGCAAACCTCGGCGTGCTGAACCTGTTCCCGATTCCTGCGTTGGACGGCGGGCGGATTCTGTTCCTGCTGATTGAAGCAGTCCGCAGAAAGCCGATGGATGTTGAAACGGAATCCAAGCTGCAGTTCCTTGGCTTCATCTTTCTGATGGGGCTGATGGCGTTTGTGATTTTCAGCGACATTACAAAATATATCATATAAAAACAGAAGTCGAAAGCAGGATTTCGGCTTGTTTGGACAGTCAAAACGCCTGATGTAAATTGGGCGTTTTCTGAATTTTTGAAAAGGTGAGACTATGGAAAGAAAACTGACAAGAGAAGTCAAAATCGGCAATTTGAAAATGGGCGGAACGAATCCTGTTGTGATTCAGTCCATGTGCAATACGGACACAAGAGATGTAGCAGCGACGGTAGCGCAGATTTTAGCATTGGAAGAAGCAGGCTGCGAGCTGGTGCGCGTGGCTATTCCGGATATGGCGGCGGCGGATGCAGTCGGTGAAATCAAAAAACGAATTCATATCCCTCTTGTTGCGGATATCCATTTTGACTACAGACTGGCGTTGCGCGTCATGGAGCTTGGTATTGATAAGGTACGCATCAACCCCGGCAATATCGGGGACGAGACACGCATCAAGCAGGTTGTGGATATGGCGAAGGAAAAACAGATTCCCATCCGTATCGGCGTAAACAGCGGCTCTCTGGAGAAAGATTTAGTTGAAAAATACGGCGGCGTGACACCGCAGGGTCTGGTGGAAAGTGCGCTGAAGCATGTTCGTATTCTGGAGAATTTCGGCTTTTATGATATCGTGGTTTCCATTAAAGCATCAGATGAGCCATTTTCCATTGAAGCATATCGTCTGCTTTCCGAAGCAATTCCGTATCCCATTCATGTCGGCATTACAGAGGCAGGTACACCTTATGCAGGCACGATTAAATCTGCCGTCGGCATCGGCACGATTCTTGCCATGGGCATTGGGGACACGATTCGCGTTTCCCTGACGGGTGACCCTGTAGAGGAAATCCGCGCCGCAAAGGAAATTCTGAAAAGTCTTGGGCTGCGTCAGTTCGGCGTGTCCTTCGTTTCCTGCCCGACCTGCGGCAGAACGGAGATTGACCTGATTTCCATTGCGAATGAGGTCGAGGAAAAATGCAGAAAGATTCAGAAGAATATCAAGGTTGCCGTCATGGACTGTGTGGTAAACGGCCCCGGTGAGGCAAGAGAAACCGACCTCGGCATTGCAGGCGGCAAGGGCGTTGGTCTTGTGTTCAAAAAGGGTGAGATTATCCGCAAGGTCAGTGAGGACAAGCTTGTTGATGCGCTGATGGAGGAAATGGACCGCATTGAATATAAATTTCGAATAGAAAGGAGGGAGAAAAATTGACTGCACAGAAATTTGAACTGTTTTTTCAGAAAATTTCACTGTCCATGCCGCTTCTGGAAGTTTTTCAGGGCACAGAGGTACACAAGCTGACAATTCATAAAAAGGAACGCACTGTCAGCATTGAGA
>JBNMGO010000181.1:0-3755 GCA_050872285.1 Anaerotignum sp. | reverse complement strand
CGCATACCCTGCGCGTGGCAACAAAATTCCCCAATATTGCCAGAGAATTTTACAGAAAGCAGAGCAGAGAGATTGACATCATCGAACTGCACGGCTCGATTGAGATTGCCCCGATTCTGAAAATGAGCGACGTTATCGTGGGTATCGTGGAAACGGGGACAACCCTTCGAGAAAATAACCTTGAGGTCATCGAAACGGTGGTACCCATCAGCGCAAGGCTGATTGCAAATAAGGTCAGCTATAAATTCAACAACGCAAGCATCCGCGAATTATGCGGCAGGATTGCGGAAAATCTGGAAAAAAAGGACTGACGGAGGACGATATGAAAGGATTGCAGATGATAGATGCCTATGCGTTTCCTGCAAAGACAGGCGCGCTGTTTCAGGAATATACGGATATGCTGATTGCAGGCGACCCTGCGATTCGGGACTATCTTTCGATTCAGAATTATGAGCAGGCATTGGAGCATCTGGAATGGAAATACGGCAGACCCGCGGGCAGGCTGTATCTGGCGTATTGGGATGGAGCGGCGGCAGGCTGTGTCGGTCTGCGGCGGCTGAATGAAACACAATGCGAATTGAAACGGCTGTATGTCCGCCCCGAATTTCGGGGAAAGCAGCTTGGAAAACAGATGGTGGAGCGGATTTTGCAGGATGCGAAGGAAATCGGCTATGCGGAAATCCTTCTGGATACGATGCCGTTTCTGCAAAGCGCGATTCGGCCTTATCGGGAACTGGGCTTTGCGGAAATTCCCTGCTATAACGACAGCCCCTTAGATACCACCATTTATATGAAACTGGATTTGAATGAGGTGAAGGCATGATTCGAACCTATGCTTACAAAGACATTAAAATAGAAGAAATTTTTGCAAGAGAAGAAGAAAAAACGAATGTGGCAGACATCGTTGCGGAGATACTCGCGGAGGTACGCAAAAACGGCGATGCCGCATTGAAACGCTATGCAGAGCAATTCGACGGCGCAGCACCCGAGGTGTTTGAGGTTTCCAAGGAGGAACGGGCGGCGGCGTATGCACAGGCGGATGCGGCGTTTCTGGAGATTCTGAAAGAAGCGGCGGCACATATTCGTGCCTTCCACGAAAAGCAGAAACGGACGGATTTCGTCCTGACGGAGCGCGAGGGCGTTGTGTTGGGGCAGAAAATCATCCCTCTGGACAGGGTGGGGCTCTATGTCCCCGGGGGGACGGCAAGCTATCCCTCTACGGTGCTGATGGATTGTATTCCTGCAAAAATCGCAGGGGTGAAGGAGGTCTGCATGGTAACGCCTGCGAAGGATGGGAAATTGAATCCCGACATCATCGCGGCGGCGGAAATTGCAGGGGTTGACCGTATTTTCAAGATCGGCGGCGCACAGGCGGTTGCGGCTCTGGCGTATGGCACGGAAAGCATCCCTCGCGTGGATAAAATCGTAGGCCCCGGCAATGCCTTTGTTGCGGAGGCGAAAAAGCAGGTCTTCGGGCAGGTTTCGATTGATATGATTGCAGGGCCGAGCGAAATCCTCGTGATTGCGGACGGCAATTCCGATGCGGAAATCGTTGCGGCGGATCTGCTTTCGCAGGCGGAGCATGACAAAATGGCTTCGGCGGTTCTGGTGACGGAAAGCGCGGCACTGGCGCAGGCAGTAACAGACGAACTGGAACGGCAGATTGCACTGCTCCCCAGAGCGGAAATCGCAAGAGCATCCATTGATAATAACGGAAAGATTATTCTGGTGCAGGATATTGCAGAAGCCATTGCGGTTTCCAATGAAATTGCACCCGAGCATCTGGAGGTTTGTGTGGATGAACCGTTTCGCTATCTGGCGGATATCCGCCATGCAGGCTCGATTTTTTTGGGAAGAAACGCACCCGAAGCCTTGTGCGATTATTTCGCAGGGCCGAACCATACTTTGCCGACAAGCGGCACGGCGCGGTTTTCCTCACTTTTGGGCGTGGATGATTTCGTAAAGCGTTCTTCCTTTACTTATTATACAAAAGAGGCACTGACGGCGGAGGCGGAGAAAATCGGTTTCTTTGCCAGAAGGGAAGGCTTGGAGGCACACGCCCGTTCCGCTCTGGTGCGAAAAGATAAGGGGGTTATCCAATGAGCAGATTTATGAGTCCCCGTTTTGCGGGCTTAGAAGCATATACACCCGGCGAACAGCCGCAGGATCAGCAGTATGTGAAGCTGAATACGAATGAATCACCCTATCCGCCCTCGCCTGAGGTGGTGGCGGCCATTTCCGCCGAGGAGGTCAGAAAGCTGAACCTTTACCCCGACCCGACAGGCAGGGTGTTAAAGGAAAAGCTGGCGGCGCTTTATGGCGTGCAGGCGGAAAATATCTTCCTTTCCAATGGCTCGGATGATATTCTGAATTTCGCCTTTATGGCGTTTTGCGACAGCGAAAGAGGGGCGGCGTTCCCCGAAATCAGCTATGGCTTTTATCCCGTTTATGCCGATTTGTATCATGTGGACTGCGTGAAAATCCCCCTGAAAGCGGATTTTGGCGTGGACTACAGGGATTACTGCAATATCGGCAGAATGGTTGTGATTGCGAACCCCAATGCGCCCACGGGGATGGAAATTTCCCTTGCGGAGATTGAGGAAATTCTGAAAACGAACCCGAATCAGATTGTGCTGATTGATGAAGCGTATATTGATTTCGGCGGCACAAGCTGTGTTGACCTGATTCGGAAATATGATAACCTGCTTGTGGTGCAGACCTACAGCAAATCCCGTTCCATGGCAGGGGCGAGACTGGGCTTTGCCATCGCGGACGCAGGCATCATTGCGGATTTGGAGAAAATCAAATATTCCACGAACCCCTATAACATCAACCGCCTGACCTTGCTTGCAGGCGAAGCGGCAGTGGAAAGCAATGCGTATTATGTCGAAAATGCGAAGAAAATTGCGGCAACACGCGAAATGACAACAAAAAGACTCCGTGAAATGGGCTTTACCGTTCTGGATTCCAAGGCGAATTTTATTTTTGCGAAAAGCAACGCCGTCAGCGGTAAGGTGCTTTATGAGGAATTGAAGAAAAAAGGCGTTCTGGTGCGCTTCTGGGGCAAGGAAAAAATTGAGGATTTCCTGCGGATTACCATTGGCACACCCGAACAGATGGAGGTTTTATTTGCGAAAACAGCGGAGATTTTGCAGGAGCAGAAGGGGGATTGACATGAGACAAAGCGAGATAATCAGAAAAACCGCGGAAACGGATATCCGCCTTTCCCTTTTGCTGGACGGGACGGGAAAGAGCAGTATCAACACAGGCGTCGGCTTTCTCGACCACATGCTGACGCTGTTCGCGAAGCATGGCAGATTTGATTTGGATGTGGTCTGCAAGGGCGATATTGAGGTGGATGACCATCATTCCGTTGAGGATATCGGGATTTGCTTAGGGCAGGCGTTTGCCGAAGCACTGGGCGAAAGCCGCGGAATTGCCCGTTATGGGGACATCACCCTGCCGATGGATGAAGCACTGATTCTGGCGGCGGTTGACCTTGGCGGCAGAAGCCATCTGGAATACGGCTTGGAAATCCCAACAGAAAAGGTCGGTACGTTTGATACAGAACTGGTGGAGGAATTTTTCATTGCCTTTGTGCGGAATGCAAAAATGAACCTGCATCTTTTGCAATTCAGAGGGAAAAATTCCCACCATATTATAGAAGGAACCTTTAAGGCAACGGCGCGCGCGCTGGCAAAGGCAGTTGCCATACAGAAAGACTACGCGGATGAAATTCCATCCACAAAGGGGGT
>JBNMGO010000306.1:0-2328 GCA_050872285.1 Anaerotignum sp. | reverse complement strand
TGTCCGTCAATGTGGTGCTGACGAGAAGGCGAATTCGGGATACGCGGCTGAAGGTGAAACGGAAAAAAGTCGGCACGCGAAGCAAAACAGATGTGGCACTGCTGTATATGGAAGACCTAGTGCGCCCCGAACTGCTGCAAAAAATAGAACAGCAGGTGGATACGCTTGATTTAGACCATCTGCCCGACAGCGGCTATGCGGAACAGCTTCTGGAGAAGCGGCAGTATTCGCCCTTTCCGCAGCTGCAAATGACGGAACGCCCCGATAAGACCTCATCCGCGCTTCTGGAGGGGCGTGTGGCACTTCTGCCGGATAATACGCCCTATGCCATTCTTCTGCCTGCCACGCTGAATACCTTTTTTCAGGCGGCGGAGGATTATTATGACCGTTGGGAAATTATGAGCTTCATTCGGCTGATTCGCTACGCGGCGGCGTTTCTGACGGTTGTGCTCCCGGGGCTGTATATTGCCTTTGCGGTCTATCACCCTGCGCTTTTGCCGACGGCGCTTGCCCTCAAGGTTGCGGCAACAAGGGAAACGATTCCGTTTTCCGTCATCGGCGAGGTGCTGAGTATGGAAATTGCGTTTGAACTGCTGCGCGAGGGTGGGATTCGCCTGCCGTCCCCTGTCAGCTCCACGATTGGGATTGTCGGCGGCATTATCATCGGTTCGGCGGCGGTGGATGCAGGGATTGTCAGCCCGACGGTTGTGATTGTTTCCGCGCTGACGGGAATATGCTCCTTCGTGATTCCGAATGTTTCCATCGTTTCGGGACTGCGCATCAGTAAGTATGTTGTGATTCTGTTTGCGGCGGCATTCGGACTGTTCGGGGTCTGGGCGGCTTTGCTGTTATTACTGGCGCATCTGGCAAGCCTGACGTCCTACGGTATCCCGTATCTGTATCCCTTCTGCTCCTCCTCCGTCAATGATGACATGGATTGGGAGGACAGCATTTTTCGTCTGCCGCTTTCCAAAATGAAGCGCAGGCCGATTTTTACACGCCCCGATGCACGGCGGCGGAAGGAGGAGGAATGATGTTTGCGGAAAATCGGAAAATTTCTATCAGACAGCTGCAAATGCTGTTATTGCTGGATTGCCTTGGTACGGCTGTCCTTTTTCTTCCGGCGGAATTGGCTGAAATAAGCGGCAGAGGGTGCTTTTTTGCGGCATTGTTCGGCGGTTTAGGGGTGTCGGCGGTCTCCTTTCTGCTGACGGCAGTGGGGAAACGGATGCCCGATGGCACGGTGGTGGATTGGTGCAGAAATTCGTTTGGAAATGTGCTTGGGACAATGATTCTGCTTGGTCTGGCAGGAAAGCTGCTGTTTGACGGGATGCTCGAACTGCGGATATTCAGCGAAATCATCTGCCGTTTCATGCTCCCTGCAACGCCCGTCTGGGTGCTTTCTCTGGTGCTGCTTCTGGTGGCAGGTGCGCTTGCGGCGCAGGGAACAGAATGTCGGGGGAGGGTGGCGGAAATTCTCTTTTTTCTGGTGGCAATTCCCTTGGTTCTGGTGCTTCTGGCGGTGGCGGTTTCCACGCGGTATGGGCGCGTTCTGCCGCTTGTCTTGCCTTCCCCTTCGGGCGTCGGGGCAGGATTTGCAGGAATGAGCATTGTATTTCAAGGACTGATTTTTCTTTATTTTATCTATCCCGATCTGAAAAAGCCTGTTGGTTTCGCGGTCTGGAAAAGCTGTCTTTTGACAACGGCGGTGGTAACGGTCATGGTGTTTCTCTGTCTGGCAAATTACGGCGAGGGGATGCTTGCCGAAAAGCTTTTGCCTGCATTGCAGATGCTCGAGCGCGTCAGCTTTACGGGTGTTTTTCTGACGAGACAGGACGTATTGTTGTTATGGTTCTGGATGGCATCGGCGGTGCTGTTCCTTTCGGGTGTGGTGTTTTTCGGCTCCCTTCTGGCAACACAGCTTTGCCATCAGGCGGAAACAAAGCGGAAATGCTGGCTCTGGGTGGTGCTTGCGGCGCTGTTTGCATTGTCCTTCCTGCCGGAAAGCCTTGCGGCGGCACAGCGTTTGCGGCTTGCGGTTTCGCCTTGGCTGAATCTGGCGTATCTGGTGGGACTGCCTGTTTTACTGCTCCTGTGCGGAAAGAGGGGAGGAAACCGAAATGTATAAAAAATTTGCGTTGCTGGCGTTGGCAATTCCCTTTTTTCTGACAGGCTGTTGGGATAAAAAAGACCCCGAGGACAGGGCATTTATCATTACCCTTGGGGCAGACGCTACGGAAAACGGCTGTCGCTTTACCTTCGCCCCTGCGAATATCGAAACGGGCGAGGCGGAAATCTATGCCGCGGAGAGCGAAACCCTTTCGGGGG
>JBNMGO010000395.1:0-1704 GCA_050872285.1 Anaerotignum sp. | reverse complement strand
GCTGTTGTTCATGGTCGGCAGAAATATTTTGCAGAAGGAGCAGGACAGAAAGGATGCCGAGGCTGAAAATATTGCGGCAGCGGAGGAAGCACCTGATGTGGAGGAATCCGTTCTGGAGGAGGGCAACGTGGAACAGCTGGTAGAAGCGGTTCTGGGGGCAGAAGCCGAAAAAGAAACGGAAGAAGCGGCGGAAACACAGGCGGAGCCGGAAGAAACAGAAACGGAAATTTCCGACGAAGCAGAAGAAATACAGGAAACAGAAGAAACGGAAATCAAGGAAACGGCATAAAGAAAAGGTCTCTCGGACGAAATATCGAGAGACCTTTTTTGCTGTTATTTTTTCTTTGCTTTCTTTTTGGCGGATGCTTTTTTCGCTTTGCCCTTTGCAGGCTGCTTTTCGGTTTTTCTGACAGGCTTGGTTTCGTCTTTTTTACGGACGGAATAGCCGAAGGTGCCGATTTTTCTGCCCAGACCGTAATAAGCACCATGCGAATAGCAGATGGGCTTTGCACGGTCAAAATGGAATTTGCCTGTTTCATCCAGATAATTATCGCTGACCTGCACGGAAACAACCTCCGCAAGGAACATATCATGCGTCCCAAGAGGGATAATCTCCTTTACCTTACATTCGACATTCACAGGGCTTTCATAGATGATGGGCGCATCGACCTTTTCGCCCTTTTTGGCGGTGAGGTGCATGGTTTCGAATTTATCCAAATCTCTGCCGCTGCGCACGCCGCAGAAATCGCAGGCATACGCCAGCTTTTCCGTAACCAGATTGATGACAAATTCGCCTGTTTCCTTAATGATATTGTAGGAATGGCGGCTCGGGCGGATGGAAACGTAGGTCATGGCAGGGTCACTGTTGATGGTGCCTGTCCATGCTACGGTGATGATGTTTTTCTGCTCCATTGTGCCGCAGGAGACCATAACGGCAGGGACGGGGTAAATAACGGTCCCGGGTTTCCAGATATCTTTTCCCATAGTGTTGTACTCCTTTCATGGGTTTCTTACTGCTTATCTTAGTATGAAGGGAGGCGGTTTGTAAAGAGAAAAAATGAATTTTACTTGTAAAACCGACATGGCTTCGGTATGATAAAATCAAACAAAAACGATAGGAGAAGAACAATGAATCTACCTTTGAAATATACCGAAACAATGAAACGCCTTTTGGGGGAAGAATATGAGGACTATCTGGCTTCTTTTGCGGAGGAGCGGTTTTACGGACTGCGCGTGAATACGCTGAAAATTTCTGCGGCGGAGATGGCGGCGAAGGGGTTATTTTCGCTGAAAGCTGTGCCCTGGTGCGATACGGGGTTTTATTATGACGGGGCAGAACGCCCTGCCAAGCATCCGTATTACCATGCAGGACTGTATTATTTACAGGAGCCAAGTGCCATGAGCCCTGCGGCAACCCTGCCGATTGCAAAGGGGGACAAGGTGCTTGACCTTTGTGCCGCACCCGGGGGAAAGACCACACAGCTTGGCGCAAGACTAGGCGGAACGGGACTTCTGGTTGCGAATGACATCAGCGCAGGCAGGGCGAAAACACTTCTGAAAAACGTGGAGCTGGCAGGGATACGCAATGCCATCGTGATGAGCGAAACGCCGGAGCGAATCGCGGAGCGGCTGCCAAACTTTTTTGATAAGATTCTTGTGGATGCACCATGCAGCGGCGAGGGGATGTTCCGCAAGGAGCCGGAT
>JBNMGO010000236.1:0-3100 GCA_050872285.1 Anaerotignum sp. | reverse complement strand
GCCATAGTGTTCCAATGCCTGTTCCGCTTCCGACTCATGGAACAGCCCCTCCGGTATGCAGGGATTGAAACACACTCCACTCCCGTGTGTCATCCACATGGTTTTTCCGTTCAGCTCCAATCGTGGATTGAAATTCAGGCAAAGCGGATTATCCAAATCCAGCAGCATCTGCTGTCCTCGGTTGAACTGCACGCAGGAATCATTTTCCGCGCTCAGGTTCCATTTTTTCATAAAATCACGGATATCCTCAACCTCAACACACCTGCAAAACTCCATGACAAGCCCTTTTTCGCAGGCATATACCGCAGGAATTACCCAATGATATCCTGCCCAGTCAAACTCTCTGTCGAGCCTGATTTCCTCTCCGGCGCGCTCCCCTTCCGGCTGTCCCCAGAAGCTGCCGCTAAAATAGACCTTCCATTCGCGCGCATCTCCCCCGATTGGGATAGAATCCATACTTTCATACGAAAAATTTCCAACTGCCTTATCCATCCAATCCCTCCTTCGCAACATTCGTTTCTGCTTCTTATCAGTAGTGTAACAGAAGTGCAGTCGCTTATCAACGCCGAAGAGCCCTCTCTTTTTTGCAGTAAAAAAGCAGTTCCCCTTCAGAAACTGCTTCCCCTGCTTTTCTCTTATTTAAAATGGCTGCCGTCCGCGATAATCCGCAGTGCGTTTTTCAATGCCGTTACTTCTTCTTCCGTAAAGCATTTCAAAACCTCTTCGTTTACCTCATCAATAATTTCCGTAATCGGCTCCTGCAGCTGCTTGCCCTTTTCTGTCGGCACAACGCGAACCTCTCGTCTGTCCTCCCGATTGATGACGCGGTCGATCAGACCTTTTTTCTGCATACGATCCAGCACGCCGGAAATGGTCGAGGTTTCCAGACACAGAATCTCGGAAATCTGCTTCGGCGTTGCAAATTCTCTCTGCCAGAGACAGCTTAACACCCCATACTGGGAAGGTGTCAGGTCATATTCCGAAAGCTTACCGCTGAGAAACTGAAAAACCGTATGCTGTGAAGTTGTTAATAAGTAATTGATACATTGTGTAAGTTCCATAAGATTTACCGTTCTTTCCTTTAGAATACTAATTATTATGGTAGCTTTTTTTCGACAAAAAATCAAGAGTTATTTTGCATCCAAACGAATTATTTTGTATCGGTTGGACGCTTACGCAGCATATCGAATTTTTTCACAGGCTTCTCAAATTTCACCTGCAAAAGCTCCTGCGGATGCGGCGCGGATGCAACAGCTTCTCCGTTCTGGTTGCGGATTTCCGTCACCTTCATGGCATAGGAATCGCCCTTCGCCGGCATAACCTCGATTTCCTCGCCGACGGAAAATTTATTTCTCTGTTCCACAAGCGCAAAGCCGGTTTCTTCGTTCCAATCCTCCTGCACCATGCCGATAAAATCGTACTCACGAATATAGGAATTATTGGTGTAAACCTGCTGATTGCCGTCAGGCTTGCCGTAATAGAAGGCGGTGGTATAATCTCTGTGGCTCGCCTTGGAAACCTCCGCCAGATAATACGGCAGACGTTCCTCATACAGCTTAGGGTCAGCAAAATAATCATCAATCGCCTGTCTGTATGCCTTCACCACTGTGCCGACATAAAACGGTGTTTTCATGCGCCCTTCGATTTTCAGGCTGTAAATGCCTGCTTTTTCAATATCGGGAATATGCTCAATCATGCAGAGGTCTTTGGAATTGTAGATATACGTCCCTCTTTCGTTTTCCTCAATCGGCATATATTCGCCCGGTCTGGTTTCCTCCACCAGATGATATTTCCAGCGACAGGGATGCGCGCACGCGCCCTTATTCGCATCTCTGCCTGCAAGATAATTGCTCAGCAGGCATCTGCCGGAATAGGAAATGCACATCGCGCCATGCACAAATGCTTCAATTTCCATATCCTCGGGGATGCTGTCGCGAATCTGGCGGATTTCCTTCATGGAAAGCTCTCTCGCCACCACAACACGCTTTGCGCCCAGCTTATACCACATCTGCGCGGATTTATAGTTGGTGTTGTTCGCCTGTGTGGAAACGTGGATTTCCATATTCGGAACCGCTTCTCTTGCAACGGAAAATACGCCTAAATCAGAGATGATCAGTGCATCCACACCGATGGCTTCCACTGCCTTGAAATACTCTGCCATCCCTTCAAAATCGGGGTTATGTGCAAAAATATTGGCTGTCACATAAACCTTTACGCCATGGTCATGGGCAAATTTTACCCCTTCCGCCATGGTATCTATATCAAAATTTTTCGCCTTGGCACGCAGACCATACGCCTCGCCGCCGATATAAACGGCATCCGCGCCATAAAGCACGGCAATTTTCAGCTTTTCCAGGTCGCCTGCAGGTGCCAGAAGCTCCAGTTTCTTTTTATTCTGCATGTTCTGTTTCTCCTTCTGTTTCAGAAATGATTTCTTTTTTCTTATAGCATAGCGCTACCCCGTCCCCGATGGGGATAATCGAGGTTTCCAGTGCGTCATTATGGGTAATCTCCCAGAGAAAATTTCGCAGACGCTTATGGATGGTGCGCTGTCTGCGCGGCACACTGAAGCGCGTCTGTGCAATCGTGCCGCCCTGCAAAACGTCATCCACAATCAGCAGACCGCCTACAGGCAGAAGCCGCAGGCAGTGCGGCAGAAATGCCTGATACTGCCCCTTCGCCGCATCCATGAAAATCACATCATAGGGGCCTTCCAGTGTCGGCAGAATATCCGCCGCATCCCCCTCCAGAATCTTGATTTTATCCTCTAAGCCCATGCGCTTGATGTTCACACGGGCATCCTTCAGCATCACTTCGTAGCGGTCAATCGTGGTAACGGTGCCTTCCTCCGGCAGATAGCGGCACATCAGCCCTGCGGAAAAGGCAACGGCTGTGCCGATTTCCAGAATATTCTTCGGCTTCTGCATCGTCAGAAGCACACTCAGAAGCCGCGCCACCTCAGGCGGCACAATCGGCACCTCAGCCGCAATCGCTTCCTTCTGAATTTCGCCCAGAACGCCGTCATACATCGGCTGTACGGTACGCAGATAGACGTTCATCGTATCATCGGTTACATAATTCATTTTCTTCTCTCCTGATT
>JBNMGO010000146.1:0-4256 GCA_050872285.1 Anaerotignum sp. | reverse complement strand
TGCACGTCCTGAAAACCGCCAATACCGTCCCCATGATTGACCAGTTCGAGTTCCACCCCGGCTATCCGCAGTATGAAACCCTGCAATTCTGCCAGAGCCGCGGCATACAGGCAGAAGCATGGAGTCCCCTCGGCAGAGGACGCCTTCTGGAAGACCCTCTGGTTCTGGAAATGGCAAAGAAATACGGCAAAAGCCCTGCGCAGATTTGCCTGCGGTTCTGCCTGCAAAATAACGTCGTGCCCCTGCCGAAATCCTCCGCCCCCGAACGCATGAAAGCCAACCTCGATATCTTCGATTTCGATATGGAACAGGAGGATATCTATCGCCTGCTGACCATGCCCCAGACAGGTTGGTCGGGAATCCATCCGGAGCATTTTGATTGATTTCAGTCAAAATCGGGGTTTCGCCCCCCTCTGCGGATTCCATTTGGGAAACGAAACGTTTCCCAACCCCTTCCAATGACTACAAAAATAAAAAGGTCTCGAAAGAGACCTTTTTTATTTCGACTTAAAACAGTAAATTCAACTCCGTTTTCGCCTTCTCAATATCCTGCAAAATCGTCTTCTGTTTCTCATCAAACAGCAATTCCGCGTTATACCGATAATATTTCTCCGAGCCATTCTCGCTGATGAATTTCACGCTATAGAAGTTCGTGGTCAGCTCCGTAATGAAGATAACCATCTCCTGCCCTGCACCGAAGGTTTCCTCCAAAAATGCAAACGCATTCTCCAGCATCGCGGACGCATCCTCAATGGCGTTTTCCCGTCCTTCCGCCTCTTTTGCGAAAAGCCCTTTCACCAGCTCAAACGCATCCTCTTTTTCCCGACAGCCGTTCCGTTTCCCCTCCGCAAGGAAGAAATGCAGTCGTTCCATCTCGCGCAGGCTGGCATGCTCCGCCGTTTTCTCCAGAAGTCCTGCCTTCCGCTCCTTCGCAAAGGCGGCCTCTTTTTCTTCCACCAGTCCGGTAAACAGGTTCTCCCAAGGTGTCTCCTTGCAATAGGGACTATTGAACCGCTCCTTCAATTCCAGCAGCGCCCCATGCAGTCCCGTTACGGTCAGATCTGCCTCATACGCCTTGCGGAACCCTTCGGAAAGTCTGCTCAGCAAAAGCCCCATCACGCTCAGTCGCTCATCAAAGGGCGCCTCCTGCAGCTTTGCCACCGCCTGCTTGGTATAGCTCCCCTGCAAAATTTCATCCACACGATAATCGGAACGATATTTGCGGTACAAATCCAGATAATTCGCAAAATCCTTCGCAATCTTGCGGTGCTGCAAACATTGATAAATCAAGCCCTCCTCAACAGGCAGCTGCATATCCTCATAGACCTTAAGGATCGTGGATAAATCCTCCCAGCCTCTTGCTGTCACAAAGCGCTTGCCGTCCACCGTGGTTTCCATGGCATAAAAATGGTCCTTGCGGATTTCCAGATAGGAAAGGATTGCCCCATGGATGCCCTGCTTATAGGCATATTCCTTCCAGACGGAAAAATCAGGCTCTACGTCGATTTTCTTCACACGGTCAAGCGTTACTACGTCAAATTCGCGCACGCTTTTGTTGTATTCAGGGGGATTGCCTGCGGCAGCAATCAGCCACCCTTCCGGCACCTTATGCGCCCCAAAGGTCTTGCACTGCAAAAATTGCAGCATGGCAGGTGCCAGTGTTTCGGATGCACAGTTGATTTCGTCAATAAACAAAATCCCCTCCTGCAAACCCGTTTCTTCCATTTTATCATAAACCGACGCGATAATTTCGCTCATGGTATATTCCGTTACGGTGTATTCCCTGCCGCCGTATTCCTTCTTGCTGATAAAGGGCAGACCAATGGCAGACTGACGGGTATGGTGGGTAATGCTGTAGGATACCAGTGCCACGCCGCACTCTCTCGCCACCTGCTCCATCACGGCTGTTTTCCCGATACCGGGCGCGCCCATCAGCAGAACAGGACGCTGTCTGACCGCAGGGATGCGGTATTCCCCGAATTCATCCTTCGCCAGATACGCCTGAATGGCATATTTGATTTCTTCCTTCGCTTTTTTAATATTCATGCTATCCTCCTAACGCCCGTGAGACGGCAGTCCCAAAGACAAATCCTCTTTCCCCAGTATCAGCTTCATTGCCCAAGGCGGCACGCCAACATCCGTATAATCCTCATGATAGAATACAAAGGCGGCATCGTATGGCGGTCTGTGCTTCGGGAATGTGCCATAGCCGTCTGTGAAATAAATCAGACCCTTGAGGTTCTGGAACGCCTTTTCGGCAATCAGCTGATCCACATATCGGAACACGGGGCGGAAATCCGTACCGCCGCTCCCTCTCAGTTCAAAGTCCTCCATAAACTGCGCCAGTTCTTCCTTGGATGTGATCTTTTTATCCATCTGCACCGCCGCATCGCACTGGATGATGTGTACATTCATCTTATGGAAAAAGCTTTCACTGCTCGAAAGAATCGCGTAGGTTTCTTCCAGAAAACGCTTCACCGTTTCCCCCTCGCAGGATTCAGAGGTATCAATGGCAATCACCAGCTCCTCCACCTTTTTCACTTCCTTATATTCCAGTGCCTCAATCAGCGGCAGATTGCCGTACATCTGCAAGCCGTAGGTATAGAAGATAAAATCAAAGGCATCATCATCCACGCGCATATCTTCCTTGAGCGTTACGAATTTCTGCAAAAACTGCCGATAATCGTAGCGTTCCCTGTTCTCAACCTTGAGGTACTGCAAAAGCTCGCCTGCCTCTGCGCCCATGTCCTTGGAGAAGGTTTCGAGGTTAGTTTCGGTTTTTTCGCCGATTTCCGTCCATTTTTCCTCTAACTGCTGTTGCCTTTCGTCCTGCTCCTGCTGTTCGTTCTGGTCGTTATTCTGGTTATCTTGGTTATCCTGATGATTATCGTCCTCGTCATCCTTCTTGTGTTCCCAGAACACATGGTCATCCACCCAGAATTCCAGCTGTAATTTACCAAATTCCTGCAACGATAGCTTTTTTTCTTCCAGTACGCGATAAATGCCCTCGGCGGAAAGCACCTTCAATTCTCTGCGGAGCATATCGTACATTTCGTTTCTCTTGTCAGAAACAACGAGCCGCACGGCTTTCACGGGCAGAGAATCCACGATAGATTCCACGGCAATATCGCAGGCGAGGTGCCAGAGCTCCTCATCTCTTTCGTTCAGATGGAAGGGATGGCGGAACAGGCAATGCAGGACCATATGCAGATATGCGCGGTTGACAAGCACGCGGTCGCTCAGATAACGCTGTACCAGGTAGCGTGGGTTAAAGAGAATCTTCTCGCCGTCTGTCCCGACATACAGCGAAGAAAGGTTCATTTCGTACTTGAGACCGCTGAGTGCGAGGTCAAGAAAGCGCATGGAAAGGTAAAGTTCGTTACGCGATGCGCTTAAAATATCCGTACCGATACGGATGAGGTTTTGATGTGTTTCGTTCATGCCTTCTCACCTTCTTTTTCCGTGGGACGCTGTCCCACACCCTGACAGGGGAATGATTCCCCTGTACCCCCATTTGCAGAACCATTTCATGGTTCTGCGGTGAATGGGCTTTCTTTATAACTCAAAAGTCTTTTTCTTCTTCACGCTAGCGAAGTGCTTATGCTGATAATCCATCAGGAAGCTGAGCACAGCGGTCTGCCCCTTCTTCTGCGCGAGGGCGATTAACTCAGGCGTGGTTTCCGCCGTCAGCAATCCCCAATCCGCGAACAGCCGCAGGGTTTCCCCTTCCTTCTGCTCCATGAAATACGCCGCCGCCCAAAGTAAATGCTCCCGTAAATAATCCAGATAAACCTCTCTGTGCTTCTCCTGCAAGCGATAGGGATACCGCAGGCGGTTCATCGCCAGCAGAAGCACCGTTTCCGCGGCATCCTCACGTTTTGTCAGATAGAAAATCTCGTCATAGCGTCGGAAATCAATCTCCGAATTCCCAATGCACTGGCGAAAGATATGCCCTGTGCCGTAATTCACCTGATGAAACAGCCTTGCAGGCGTATCCTCGATATATTCATACTGAAAATCAGGCAGAACCAGTTCCGCGTGCTTCGTTTCGCCGCCCTCAATCGGAAAATCAATCGACAGATGCAGCTCATGATTCAGCCCCGAAATCAAATCGGAAATATGCCTGCAACGCCCGAAAGAAAGGTATTTCAGGCTGTCGCAATTCAGAAACAGTCCCGTATTCAGCTCCTTTGCCGCCAGCGGGATATTGATTTTCTCCATCCTGCGGCAGTTATAAAAGGCATACCGCCCGATGC
>JBNMGO010000190.1:0-3626 GCA_050872285.1 Anaerotignum sp. | reverse complement strand
GCGCAAAGGAGCCTGTATGGGTAAAGCAGTCCAGCACATCCATCCCCTGACAGATTTTATGGATGGACAATCTATTATACTTCTGGTCGAGGAAGAAGCCTGTTTTCTGCCCTTCCTCCACATCAGCGATATATTTTACGCCGTTTTCCACAATCTGCACCTTGGTATCAAAGGGTTCGCTGAGGAAGCCCTTCCAAGGCTGCAAGCCTTCCTGCTTTCGCACCTTTGCATCACTGCGTTCATATACCCCGCGAATATGGATGCCGTCCTGCTCCATAGCTTCGATGAGCAGGCGCAGAATGGTTTCTTTCATGCGATCAATCCCCATGGCAAGGGACTGCACCACAAGCACATCGGAGAATTTATCCACCACCAGACCGGGCAGAAAATCCGCTTCGCCGAAAATCACGCGGCAAGAGGAGATATCCACCGTCCGTTTGCGGTAATTCCAAGCCGCCTCCACTCTGGCGCGCAGAAATGCTTCATCAATCACCGCATCCTTATTTCTGCTCATCATGCGAATGGTGATTTTGGAATTGTTATTATAAAAGCCTGTCCCCATGGGGTAGCCGTCAAAATCCTGCACCGCAATCAGTTCGCCATTGACCGCATCCTCCGTTACGGCGGCAATTTCATTATCGAATATCCAAAGACCGCCTGCCTTGAGCATGCGTCCTTCGCCCTTTTTCAATGTTGCAACAGGTAAACCCATTCCATTACTCCTTTCTGAATCAAAAACTTTCCTGCGAAAAAAAGGAGTATCTCGCGATACTCCTTTTCTTTTTTATTTATCCGCTTATCCGACTGATTCTTAGTTTGCGTAGTTATTGAAGTAATTCTGAACCAGAACGATAGGGGTACCCTTATCGCCGGAACCGCTTGTCAGGTCGCACAGGGAACCAATCAGGTCTGTCAGGCGGCGAGGTGTGGTACCTTCGGATGCCATCTGACCCTTCAGATTTGCTTCTTTTGCCTTGATTGCATTCTTGATTGCATCTGCCAGTGCATCGCCGCTCAGGTCAGCGAAATCGTTATCTGCCAGATATTTCAGCTTCAGTTCGTTGGGCAGACCATTCAGACCGTCTGTGTAGCCTGCGCCGACAACGGGGTCAGCCAGTTCCCAAATCTTACCAACGGGATCCTTGAATGCGCCGTCACCATAAACCATAGCTTCTACCTTTACGCCGGTGCGTGCGATGATTTCCTTCTGGATTTTTTCTGCAACTTCCTGTGCATTCTTAGGGAACAGCTTGATGGTTGTTTCTGTTGCCTTATTGGAGCCCAGCAGACCGTACTCTGCATTGTAGCCGCTGCCGTTTACGGGTGCGTTCAGGATTTCTGCCAATGTCAGAACCTTTTCGCCGCCCTTTGCCAGAATACGGCGTTTGGAGCGTTCTCTGTTGTGGATATCACAGCACAGTACGTTCTTTGTATAATTTACGATTGCTTCGGGGTGGTTTGCGAATACGATTTCAGCTTCTGCGCCTTCCTCTTCAATCAGACCTTTGTAGTATTCTACATAGTCAACGCCTGTGAAGGGGTGCTTCACATAGCCGAATGCCTTACGGTATTCATCCAGAGACAGCACGTCTGTATAGGGATTTACGCCGCTGTCATCCAGAATATCCATATCAAACAGGTGGTTGCCTACTTCATCGGAAGGATAGCTCAGCATCAGCACTACCTTCTTTGCGCCCTTTGCGATCCCTCTCAGGCAGATTGCAAAACGGTTTCTGCTGAGGATGGGGAATACAACACCGACTGTTTCACCGCCCAGTTTTGCTTTTACGTCTGCCGCAATATCCTCTGTGGATGCGTAGTTGCCGTCTGCACGCGCAACAACTGCTTCTGTTACACAGATTACATCCTTTTCATGCAGCTGGAAACCATCCTGTTCTACTGCTGCCAGAACGGAATCTGCTACGATTTTAACGATGTCATCCCCTTCGCGGATAATGGGTGCTTTGATACCTCTGGAAATTGTTCCTGCCATAGTGTAAAACCTCCTGAAAAATTCGATTTATTCCTCACAGGCGTTCTGCCTGCTTTGATCGAATGATTTTTGCCATTGCGTAAATAGCAAGTCTGAAAGCCGGTATTCGTAAGGCTTCGCCTTACTCATCATTTGCTCCGCAAATCTTTTTTCTTCCTTACGACCCCCATTTTCTGCAAGCAGAATGGTCTTCGTAAGGAAAAAACCCGACTTTCTCCGCTATAAAATAAAGAAATCCCACGAAAACGCGGGATCGATGGCAAAATTTCTAGTCATGGTGTGATGAAAATACATTCGATCACCGACGCACTCATTCTACCAAGAAAAGCGCGCATTTGTCAATAATATCTCGCTTGTTTTCTATAAAAATATCTTATATCAATCATAATTTTTCATTTAGACTTCATCCATCCGAGCCGCCGTATCCAAGGCAATTTCCATCATCTGGGTGAAGGTGTTCTGCCGTTCTTCGGCTGTGGTGGCTTCGCCCGTAATGAGATGGTCGGAAATGGTGACGATGGTCAGCGCGCGTTTGCCTGCCCTTGCCGCCTCCAGATACAGTGCGGTCGATTCCATTTCCACCGCAAGCGTACCCATTTTCGCCCAGGAAACGGATTCTTCCATGCCGCCTTCATTATAGAACGCATCGGAGCAGAGGAGATTGCCGACGTGCAGTTCGATTCCCCTTGCCTTCGCGCAGTCCACCGCTGTGGAAAGCAGTGTATAATCTGCTGTGGGGGCTAAGGTGCCGGGCATGTGATACTGTTCGGCATAGCTTGAGGTTGTGTTGGAGCCGATGCCTGCCACGATATCGCGCACCTTTAATTTTTCGGACAATGCCCCCGCGGAGCCGATGCGGATGATATTTTCCACATCATAGAAATTGAATAATTCATGGCTGTAGATGCCGATGGAAGGGCAGCCCATGCCGCTCGCCATAACGGAAACCCGTTTGCCCTTGTACAGACCGGTATAGCCCAGAATTCCACGGGTGTGGTTGACCTCTGCGGCATCGGTCAGAAAGGTTTCCGCAATGAATTTCGCCCGTAAAGGATCCCCGGGCATCAATACTGTTTTTGCAAAATCGCCTTTTTCGGCGGAAATATGAGGTGTTGCCATATCCATTCCCTCCTTATTGAAAATCTTTCTCGTTTCTCCGATGATTTTTATTTTTCCTCACGCAGGCTTTTCAGCAGGGCAATCTCTCTGGCATAGCCCTCCGCCTCGTTCGGTGTTTCCAGATAAAACGGCAGATGGCACAGCTTGGGATGGTTGATGATATGCGTAATGCCTGCCAGACCGAGCGTGCCCTCGCCGATTTTCTCATGTCTGTCCTTATGACTGCCGATGGGGTTCTTGCTGTCGTTCAGGTGGATGGCTTTGAGCCTATCCAGACCGATGATTTCATCAAATGCCTGCAAAACGCCGTCCAGATCCCCGATGATATCATAGCCGCCGTCATACACATGGCAGGTATCCAGACAAACACCCATGCGTTCTTTTCTTTCTACTCTGTCCAGAATAGCACGCAGTTCTTCAAAATTCCTGCCGACCTCGCTCCCCTTGCCTGCCATGGTTTCCAGAAGGACGGGGGTTTTGCCCTCAACGGAAAGGATTTCGTTCAGCGCATCCG
>JBNMGO010000152.1:0-4205 GCA_050872285.1 Anaerotignum sp. | reverse complement strand
CTTGTATATGAGGTTGCTTTTTTAATATGTTATTATTGGAAGTGGAAGGGTTTGGGAAACTGAGTTCATTACTTTGCTACGCAAAGCAGGCTTTGCCTGCCGCCCTTTCTTGGGCGGTAAGTAGTGTCCCGAATGGAATCCGCAGGTGGAATTCATTTCCACCGAGGAAAACTGTGCGTTTCGAGGTTTACCGATGGAACGCATCAGTTTATTCTTCTGTTTCAACAAGTCGAAAACTTGTTTTCGACTTATATATATAACAGAAAAAGCAGTCCGTTCGGGCTGCTTTTCCTGTAAAGGGGAGGGTATATTACTATGATAAACCAAAATATAGGTAGTTGTCTGTTTTTTCTTCCAAAAGGGGAAGGGGTGCCTGCAGCCTTTCGGGGAAGGGGACTGCAGGCAGAAGTAAAAGGGGGCGTCCTTTCGACTTCTCTTGTAGTATACTGTAAAAATATGGACAAAATGTGAATAGAAACTTAAGGCTTTGTTAAAATATACGAATGTTTTCTTTATTGAAGTGCCATCTGCCAGAGATACAGACGGTTTTGCCCCGATTTTTGCTGTATAGCTATGAAACAATGGTTCGATTCTGTGAATAAAAGTTGTAAATCAAGTATCGGCGTGCTATGATATTTTGAGAGATATCCACGAAACAGAAATCAATACAGACGAGCTTATGCAATGAGGGGAAAGACATGGCAGACAGTGGAAAGATTGAAAAGAACAAGACCTGGCAGACGGAGCAGGCGGATATGGGGCAGAAACGCAGATCGCACCGCATGAATCTTACGGCGCTTCTGATTTTTCTGTTTCTGTTTATCGGCTGCTCTCTTTTGCAGTTTGCGGATAACAGACAGAATGCACAGGAATCCTGCGGGCTGATGCTGGATCAGCTGAAGGAATTGATTACGGAAAACGAAAGCAGCTTTCAGCAGCTGGAGGATACGCTGAAGGATGAGTATACCATTCGTGCAAATATTGCGGCGGATTACATTGCACATGGCTGGGAGGATTATGAGGAAGCGGATGATTTTGTTGCACTGGCGCAGCTGTTAGAGGTGGATGAGGTGCATGTGTTTGATGAAAGCGGCAAAATCATCAACGGCTCTGTGCCGAAATATTACGGCTACACCATGGATTCCGGAGAGCAGATGGCGTTCTTCAAGCCGATGCTTTCTGACCATACGCTTTCCCTTTGTCAGGATGTGACGCCGAACACGGCAGAAGGCAAGCCGATGATGTATGCGATGGTCTGGGCGGAAAATGAGGATTTACTGGTGCAGATTGGCGTAACGCCGGACAGACTGCTGGAATGGATGCAGAACAGCGATATCAGCAAGATTGTGGGGCGCTTGCCGCTGATTGAGGGCATGTCGATTTACGTTGTAAATGATGAGACGGGCAGCGTGGTTGCGACAACAAATAGTGAAATGCTTGGGTATGAGGTTCTGCCGGAGGATAAGATACAGGATTCCCTGGAGGAAGGAAAACGCTATCAGGAAACGGTTTCGTTCCAGAACATTGCCCGTTATGTGACCTATGAAAAAATGGGGAAATATGACATTCTGGTTTCCTATAAGATTCGCGCCGCAAATAAGACACTGCTGTTTTCCATGGCGGAATTTATGCTGATTCTGATTGCGGCATTCCTGCTACTGATGCGGGTGACAAGAAGCTACATCAACTATCTGGAGCGGCAGGGACAGGAGCTGCGCGCCTCCAACATGGCAAAGACGGATTTTCTGCGCCGCATGAGCCACGATATCCGCACGCCGCTGAACGGGATTCGGGGCGTGACCGCGATTGCCGAGCATTATGCGGATGACATGGAAAAGCAGGCAGAGTGCCGCGGTAAGATTATGCAGGCGTCGGGCTTTCTGATGGAGCTGGTCAATAATGTACTGAATATGAATAAGCTGGAATCGGGCGAAATGAAGCCCGAAAACAAGCCGTTTGATTTAATCGACCTTGTGACGGAAACAACGAATATCGTTGAGATGCAGGGGCAGGAATATGCTATTCATTGCAGGGTGGAGATGGGGGAACACAAATACCGCCATCTGATTGGCAGTCCGCTGTATCTGAAGCAGGTTTTGCAGAATATCGGCGGCAACGCGGTGAAATATAACCACACAGGCGGCACGGTTACCTTTGCTTCGGAGGATGTTGCGTATCCCGATGGGCGCGTGGTGGTGCAGTTCACCTGTACGGATACGGGGCGCGGCATGAGCAGGGAATTCCTTGCACACGCCTTTGAACCGTTCTCACAGGAGAATACGGACGCAAGGACGACCTTTACCGGCACGGGGCTTGGGCTTGCCATAACGAAACAGATGGTAGAACTGATGGGCGGTACGATTTCACTGAAAAGCGAGCAGAATGTCGGCACAACGGTTTCCGTGACGATTCCGTTTCTGATTGATACCGAATATACCGCACCGCAGGAGGACGCAAAGCCTGCCGATGCAGCTTCTCTGGAAGGCGTGCATGTGCTTCTGGTGGAGGATAATGAGCTGAATATGGAGATTGCAAAATTCCTGCTGGAAAAGGCAGGAATCATCGTGACAACAGCGTATAACGGGCAGGAGGCTGTGGACTTATTCCGTACGAAGGAAGCCGGCACCTTTGATGTCATCCTGATGGATGTGATGATGCCTGTGATGGATGGGCTGACGGCGGCAAGGGAAATCCGCGCAACGCATCGTGCGGATGCGGCGGAGATTCCCATTTTTGCCATGACCGCAAACGCATTTTATGACGATGTGCGGCAGAGCAGAGCGGCCGGCATGGTGGAGCATCTTTCTAAGCCGATACAGGAGCAGGAACTGCTGGATGCCATTCGGCGGCATGTCAAGCGGTGAGTGTCAGCAATAAAAAAGAGAAAGGGAAATTCTTTAGAAGGAGTTTCCCTTTTTTGTTATGCCTATGGGTTACAAAAAGGTAACTAAGTAACAGATTTGTGTGTACTTTTGCATGGCGGAAGGATGATTTATAATAGAGGGGAAGAAAAAAGAAATCAGAAAGGAGAGATTATGATGCAGGAAGAACGAAGATTGTTTCTGATACAATCGCTTTTACGGGAAAATACGGAATATCGAAATCTGCGGATTCCGGAGGATGCGGCGGAACAGCGCGGACTTCTGCGGGGCTTACTGAATATTCGCGCGCCGAAGCAGGCGGATGCAGAGTTTTTACGGGTACAGGATGCGTATTTGCAGGAGGAAACGGCGCAAAAGGGCATTACGGATATTGCGGATTTGAAACCTGTGCAGGAGGGGCTGTATCTCTGGCAGGGGGATATTACCACACTGCGGTGCGACGCGATTGTCAATGCCGCAAATGCAGGCATGACGGGGTGCTATGTGCCGAATCACCGCTGTATTGACAATGCCATTCATACCTACGCAGGCGTGCAGCTGCGGCTTGCCTGTGCGGATTTGATGGAAAAACAGGAACACCCCGAACCGACGGGACAGGCGAAGATAACGGCGGCGTATAACCTGCCCTGCCGCTATATTCTGCATACGGTCGGGCCGATGATCAGCGGAAGGGTGACGCAGAAGGACTGCGACCTGCTGGCAGGCTGTTACCGCTCCTGTCTGGCGTTGGCGGCGGCGCATGGTCTGGAAAGCGTGGCATTCTGCTGTATTTCTACGGGGGAATTTCATTTTCCCAATGGCATGGCGGCAAGGATTGCGGTGAAAACCGTCAGGGAATTTCTGAAAACGCAAACGAGTGTAAAGAGGGTGATTTTCAATGTTTTCAAGGATTTGGACAAGGAACTCTACGAACAGCTGCTCTGCGGAAATTGAAAGACTGAAACAGGCATTGCAGGAGGCGGATACGGTTATCATCGGCGCAGGCGCAGGGCTTTCTACGGCGGCAGGCTTTACCTACAGCGGAGAACGCTTTCAGAAATATTTTTCTGATTTTGCTGCGAAATATGGCTTTTCGGATATGTATACCGGCGGCTTTTATCCCTTTGAAAGCCCGGAGGAGTATTGGGCGTATTGGTCGAGATATATTTCCATCAATCGTTATCAGGATGCACCGAAGACGGTGTATGCGGATTTGTTTGCACTGGTGCAGGGAAAGGATTATTTCGTTATTACAACGAATGTGGATCATCAGTTTCAGAAGGCAGGCTTTGCGAAGGAACGGCTGTTTTATACGCAGGGAGATTATGGTCTGTTTCAGTGCAG
>JBNMGO010000211.1:0-3375 GCA_050872285.1 Anaerotignum sp. | reverse complement strand
TTTTTCTCGATTGCGGCAAGCCTTTCCTGCAGCTCCACCTGCCCGACCAGCTCACCTGCGGTGCCTTTTTCCCCTTTCACGATTTCCGTCAGGGAAGTATCCACCACAGCGCCGCCGTGAATCACCATCAGTTCATCCGTATCCACATCATACACGCCATGCCCCAATGCGCCGAAGCTGCCATTCTCCGCGTCATAATAGGTCACTGTGCCGATGCCCTGGATGCTGTCCCGAATCCATGCGCCAATCTGATAGGTCTGCGCGGTATTGCTCAGAACCGGTGTAATTTTTACCTCTTTCTGCCTGCCGTTTCGCTCCAGACGCAGGCGAATCGGTTTCCCTTCGCTCTGCTGAATGGTTTCCATAAACGCTTCCTTATTCTCCTGCTCCTCGCCGTTTGCCTGTAAAATGCGGTCCCCGATTTTCAAAATTCCCTTGCTCGGTTCATGGCTTTCGTTGTCCGCTCCGACTACGCTGCCTGTGCCCAGAACCAGAAGTCCTTCCGTATCCATCGTCACGCCAACCGTTCTGCCGACAGGAATCAGCTCTCGCTCCTCCAACGCCTGCGCAGACTGCGGCAGACCTAACAGAATCGGAATGAAAACCGCAAAAAAAGGCAATACTGATAAAAAAATTTTTCTTGTTTTCTGCTGCATCTTCTCCTCTCCCAACCATATTTTTCGGAACAAAATTTTTTGCTCCAACTCTACTTTCTCCGAAACCCAAAAGCGATATACCGCCCAAAAGCACCAGAAACATACAGAAGGCGACAGAGCCGCCGAAACAGTCAGTTGGAAAAATTTTTTAAAACACCCTGCGTTCAGCGAAGGTATCGCTGCACCATGCGAAGCATGCTGTTTTCATCCAGTGGCTTGGAAAGATGCTCATTCATGCCGGCTCTGCGGCTTTCCTCGATATCATCCACAAAGGCATTCGCTGTCATGGCAAAAATCGGGATGCTCCGTGCATCCGCTCTGTCCATGGCGCGAATCTCTCTGGTTGCTGTCAGCCCATCCATCACGGGCATCATCACATCCATCAGAATCAGTTCATATTCCTTTTCCTGCGATGCGGCGAACAAATCCACCGCCTCTTTCCCATTCCCGGCAGTGGTCACGCGCATGCCTGCATTTTCCAGAATAAATTTTGCAATTTCCATATTCAGTTCGTTATCCTCCACCAGAAGCACCCGCACACCGCTCAAATCCGCCTACGGCACTTCCTGCGGCATCGTTTTGCCTGCTTCATAGGAGGTATCAATTTCAAAGGGAATTGTGGTGAAAAAGGTTGTGCCGACATTCTGCTCACTTTCCACCGCAATCGTGCCGCCCATCATTTCCGCAAACTGCTTCGCAATGGGCAGACCTAAGCCCGTTCCCATATACGCCGTTCTGGCGCTGGTATCCTCCTGTGCAAACGGTTCAAAGGCATGGGAAAGAAACGCCTTGCTCATGCCGCGCCCCGTATCCGAACAAACGAACTGATACGTCACCATGCCATTTGCGCAGGCAATCTCCGTTGCAGTAAAGGAAACAGAGCCGCCCTCCCGATTATATTTGACCGCGTTGCCGTCAATATTCTGCAAAATCTGTTTCAGATGCAGCGGACTCCCAATCAGGTGCGTATGCTTCACCTTCGAATAATCAACAGATATTTTCAGTCCTCTCAGATCAGCATTCATTTTTGCAATATCGTTGATTTCCTGCAAAACCTCAAGCAGATGAAAAGGCTTCTGTTCCAGCACAATCGCGCCGGATTCCAGCTTATTCATATCCAGAATGCTGTTTACCAAATCCAGCAGAAATCCCGATGCCTCTCTGACCTTGTCACGACATTCCTGCTGTTTTTCCAGGTCATTCGGGAAATGGTCTGCAATCGCAACCATCCCCTGAATCCCGTTGATGGGGGTACGAATATCATGGCTCATGCGGCGCAGAAAATCCGTCTTTGCCAGATTCGCGCGTCTGGCATCCTCCGCCGTTTCCATCAGCTGCTGCTTATATTCGATTTCCTTCTGCTTTTCCTGATCAATTCTTCGCACAACGTATAACGCGTTTACCACATTTCCTGCGTCATCACGTTTTTTTGCAATGATGCGCGCCTGATTCCAGGAACCGATGCGCGTTTTATATTCAATCAAAACATTCTCCGTATCCCGCAGCCGTTCCGATAATGTGGAAAGATTCCAGAATTCGCGCATCATTTCCTTATGCTCATCTGATACAATTTTATTGCACATTTTCTCAAAAATGTCTGCAATATAGCCGTATCTGCCTGTTAATTTATGCGTTTCCTGCGCGGCGGAAATTTCCTCATACGTCCCCTCAATCAGATCAATTCTGTAAATCAGCCAGTAAATCTTGCTGATTGTGCCGATGATTTCACTGTTCAGCGTTGCTTCGGCAAGCGCGTTTTCCAGTCTGGTCTGCAGCTTTTCCTGCTCCGCAACAAGGTCATCGCTGTAACGATAGCCCATGATTGCCTTAAAGCCGTCCTCCTCCGGCAGGCGCACAATCTGCACCTCGAAATACTGCTGTCCTGCCTTATTCGGGTGAACGCGGTATTTATAAGCAAATCTTTCATTTCTGCTCAGATGCTCCTTCAGATGCGCCGCAGAAAGCTTCTCCAGAAAATCCGGTGCAGATTCCTTAATCACAAACTGCTCATAATAATACCGAATGCAGGAGGAATAGGAGCCGCTTTCCTCTGCAAATTTTTTTACCTCTGCGGCGGCATTGTTGTAATCCGCGCATTTAATCGGAATAAATTTATCATTATTCAAATCGCAGTAATAAATAGAGGTATAGTCCACGCTGAGCGCATCCAATATGGTCTTCTCTTCCTTCAGTGCCTGCAGGCTTTCCTGCAGCGAAGCCTGACTTTCCTCCAGCTTTTTCATCATGTGCAGGTTTTCCTTCAGTCCGCCGATGTGCCCGCTGATGCCCTTGAGCAGGCTGACAGAAAGTGCCACTCTGCTGTGTGCAGGGTTATCCAGACCCATATATCCTGTAATCACGCCGCCGGAAATGAGCGGAAGGATGATGATGCTTCTGATTCCCATCCCCGAAAACAGCTGATATTCCTCAGGCCAGCTTTCCTGTCCTTCTTCCCAATCGGAAACAACAACCGCGCCGTCCCGTTTCAGCATAGAAAGCCAGTTCGGCACAGCGGAAAGCGGCAGACCCTCTGTTTCCCTGATTGTCGGCGAGATCCCTTCGGCGCACCAGACATGCGTCATCCGCAGCAGCTCCGTGGAATCCGGCTTTAATTCAAAAATATAGGAACGATCCGCCTGTGCGTAGCCTCCCAGAGATGCCAGCAATACGGGCATCACCTGTTCCAGTTCCTTTTCGCTTTTGATGCTGTCCAGAAGGG
>JBNMGO010000020.1:0-10216 GCA_050872285.1 Anaerotignum sp. | reverse complement strand
TCGTAGAGGCGTAGGGCAGACCATGCACCTTGCGGAAGCTTTGTACCTGCATGGAGCAGACAAAGGAAACCAGCACGTTTGCAACTACATCGTGCGTTTCTCCGAACGGGAGCCACGCCACGATGGAAAGCATTGCAATTTCAAAGAGCAGCACAATCTGCCGCCAATGCACCTTCGGCAGGGGGGTGATGAATTTCTTAATCCATTCATCAATGAAGATGCCAAGCACGAAGGCAAGCACGGGAATGATATATGTTCCTGCCTGCAGCCATTCGCCGTCCGCCAGATGCAGACCGAACAGGACGATATTGCCCGTCTGCGCGTTGGCGAAAACATGCCCCCTTGCTACATAGCTATAGGCATCCAGAGAGCCGCCTACAACGGCAAGCAGGACGGCAATCAGGAAGGTATCAGACATTTGTCGTTTAGAATAAATCATCATTTGTATATTACCTCACTCATTTAAGTCGAAATCAGGATTTTTATAATAAATATTTTCTGTCCAGAGAGCGATACTGCAGCACCTCGAGCAGATGCTTTCGTGTAATCTGTGCATCGCCGGAAAGGTCGGCGGCGGTGCGTGCCAGCTTAAGGATTTTATGGTAGGCGCGTGCGCTTAATTCCATTCTGGCAAAGGCAGTACGCAGGAGCTCCTTATCCTCTTCGCGGAGGGTACAGTATTTTTCAATCTGCGCTGCGTTCATCTGGGCGTTAAAGAAAATACCTTCGTTTTGGAAACGTTCCAGCTGGATTTTATGTGCGCGGACAACGCGTTCCTTGATAGCGGCAGAGGATTCCGCAGGGACGGTGCTGTCTAGTTCTTCATATGCAACGGGCGGCATTTCTACCATTAAATCAATACGGTCTAAGAGGGGGCCGCTGATTTTTCTGTGGTATTTCATGATTTCATTCGCGGAGCAGTGGCATTTTTCGCTGTTGCCCAGATAGCCGCAGGGGCAGGGGTTCATCGCCGCCGCAAGCATAAAATCGGAAGGGAAGGTCAGCGTGCCGTTGACGCGCGCAATCGTGACCTTACCGTCCTCCAATGGCTGTCGCATAACCTCAAGGGCGTTGCGCTGAAATTCGGGCAGCTCATCCAGAAACAGCACCCCATGATGCGCCAGAGATATTTCGCCCGGGCGCGGAATCCTGCCGCCGCCTGTCAGTGCGGAGGGGGAAATGGTATGGTGCGGAGAGCGAAAGGGTCTTGTTTTGACCAGAGAATTTTTCTCCTTCAGAAGACCTGCCACGCTGTAAATCTTTGTAATTTCGATGCTTTCCTCAAAGCTTAAATCGGGCAGAATGGTCGGCAGACGCTTGGCGAGCATGGTTTTCCCGGAGCCGGGCGGTCCGATGAGAAGGATGTTATGTCCGCCTGCCGCGGCAATTTCCATGGCGCGTTTGGCGTTTTCCTGTCCTTTGACATGGGAAAAATCCAGATCGGGTGCGTCTGTCTCTGCAAGGGAAAAGGCATTACCTTCCTTATGATAGGGCGCAATCTGTGTGCCGCCTGAAAGATGCGCGACAATCTCCTTGACGGAATGAACGGGATAGACCGTCATTCCCTCCACCAGAGCCGCCTCCTCTGCATTTTCAAAGGGAACAAAGGAAATGGAAATGCCGCGGCGCAGGGCATCATACAGCATGGGCAGAACACCGTTAACAGGGCGCACAGACCCATCCAGAGAAAGCTCCCCTGTGATGAGGGCATCTTCTGTTTTTTCTGCGGAAAATAGATTGCAGGCGGAAAGAATCCCCAGCGCGATGGGCAAATCGAAGGCAGCCCCTTCCTTTTTCGTATCGGCAGGGGCAAGATTGACGGTGATGCGCTTGACAGGGAAGGAAAAGCCTGCATTACGGATGGCGGTACGCACGCGCTCACGCGATTCCTTCACGGCGGAATCGGGCAGACCAACGATATCAAAGGCCGGCAGACCGTTGCTCAGGTCTACCTCAACCTCGACAGGATAGCTGTCAATGCCGAGGAGTGCGGCTGATTTTATAACGGAAAGCATTTCGGAGCCTCTTTTCTTTCTGGTTTTTGAACAATTTCTTTCCATCATAACAATTTTTCACAAAAATTTCAATCAGAACGCAAAAATCCATCTGTGATATACATCATAATTGCTGAATTTTTCCGGTTTAAAAAAATTTGGTATTGAATTTTGAAAAAAAGCATTTATAGTATAGGTCGTAACTCACAGAGGGGAAGGAGTGTTCGTATGGAAGAATATTATCTGATGTGGCTGACGCGGATTGACGGCATCGGTCTGAAACGCGCGCATCGTTTATTGGAACACTTCGGCAGTGCAGAAGCCATCTGGCAGGCAGAACCCTCTGCGATTCGACGGTCTGCAATTCTGGGAGAAAAGCTGACGGAAAACCTGCTCCTTTCTAGAGAGGAAGACCGGCTGAATGATTGGATTATCGAATTAGAGGAAAAGGAAATTGAATTTTATTCCTACTGGCATCCGAGGTATCCCCGACTGCTCAGGGAAATTCAGAATCCGCCGCTTGGGCTTTATGTCCGCGGAGAGTTGCCCGATGATGAGATTGAAACGGTTGCCATCATAGGCGCAAGAAAATGCTCCCGTTACGGTGCAACAGTTGCCTATGACATCTCAAAGGACTTAGGTAAGACGAATGTAATCGTGGTCAGCGGCATGGCACGCGGCATTGACAGCGAGGGACACAGAGGAATTCTGGACGGCGGCGGCAGAACGATTGCCGTGCTTGGCTGCGGCGTGGATATCTGCTATCCTGCGGAGAATAAAGAACTGATGGAGCGTATCATCGAAAACGGCTGCGTCATTTCCGAATATCCGCCCGGGATGCCCGCGGTGCCGAAGAATTTTCCGAGCAGAAACCGCATCATTGCAGGACTGAGCAAAATGGTTGTGGTGGTTGAGGCAGGCAAGAGAAGCGGCACGATTATTACGGCGGATCTGGCACTGGATTACGGCAGGGATGTTTACGCCGTACCGGGAAACGTCACCAGTGCATTAAGCTATGGCACAAACGCCCTGATCAAGCAGGGCTGCCCCATCATTACGGAGGGCAGCGACATCCTGACGGCATTGGGCATTGCATATAATGAAACAGAAAAGGTAAAATTTCAGATGAAAACGGCGGAAAATATTTCGCCCGAGGAAAAGGAAATTTTCAGTCTGATTGAGGACAGCACCCCCATTTCCGCCGAAGCACTTTGCAGAAGGCTTGGCAGAAAAATTCAGGAGGTGCAGTATATCCTGTCTCTGTTAGAGCTTTCCGGCTATATTGAAAAAATACCGCAGGCAGGCTATATCAGAGCGCATTGAAAACTGAGGTGAGAAACGAATGGCAAAAACAGCCACGGCAGAAAAAGAAGCAAAGAAAACAACAAAAAAGAAAACAACGGTGAAAAAGGCTGCGAAAACGGGAAAAAAATATCTGGTTATCGTAGAATCCCCTGCGAAGGCGGCGACCATCGGCAAATTTCTGGGGAGCAATTACAAAATCGAAGCATCCATGGGGCATGTGCGCGATATGCCGAAAAGCCAGATGGGCATTGATTTTGAACATGACTTTGAGCCGAAATATATTACCATCCGCGGGAAGGGGGAGCTTTTAGGCAAGCTGCGCAAGGACGCAAAGGCTGCCGATAAGGTATACCTCGCAACTGACCCGGACCGTGAAGGGGAAGCCATCAGCTGGCATCTGCTTCACGCGCTCAATCTGGGAGAGGAAAAGCCCATCAGCCGTATCACGTTTAACGAAATCACAAAAACGGCAGTGAAAAAATCCATTACCGAAGCAAGAGACATTGACATGGACTTGGTTGATGCACAGCAGGCGCGCCGTGTGCTTGACCGCGTGGTGGGCTATACCATCAGTGACCTGCTCTGGAAAAAGGTGAAAAAGGGTCTGAGCGGCGGTCGTGTGCAGTCTGTTGCACTGCGTCTGATTTGCGACAGAGAGGGAGAAATTCGTGAATTTATCCCTGAAGAATACTGGACGCTGGGCGTAAAGCTGAAGGATGCGGACGGCAAGGGCTTTGAAGCAAAATTTTACGGCAAGGGCGAAACAAAAGCAGAGCTTGCCAATGAAGCGGAAACAAATGAGGTTCTGGACGGTCTGAAAGGCAAGGACTTCACTGTTACGGATGTAAAAACAGGCAGCAGGCAGAAAAAGCCCGTTGCTCCCTTTACCACGAGTACCATGCAGCAGGAGGCGAGCAAGCACCTGAACATGGCAACACAGAAAACCATGATGATTGCACAGCAGCTGTATGAAGGTGTAAACGTTAAGGGTGAGGGTACGGTCGGTCTGGTTTCCTATATCCGTACGGACTCCTTCCGTATTTCCGATGAAGCATACGAAGCAGCGGTTGCATTTATCAAGGAAACCTACGGGGAAAATTTTGTGAACCCCGAAAGAATTGTCTATAAAACAAAGGGGAAAACGCAGGATGCACATGAGGCGATTCGCCCGACAAACGTCAGCAGAACGCCTGAGAGCATCAAGGATTCCCTTTCCAAAGACCAGTACCGCCTGTATAAACTCATCTGGGAACGCTTTGTGGCAAGCCAGATGAGCCCTGCGGTGTATGATACGCTTTCCGTGAAGCTTGCGGCAGGGGACTATACCTTCCGTGCATCCGGCTCCAGACTGCGCTTTGCCGGCTTCTTAGAAGCCTATAACAAGGGCGAGGAGGAGGACGAAAGAGTCATTCCCAAGCTGACACAGGGGGATATTTTGCAGGCAGAGCAGCTTCTGCCCGAACAGCATTTCACGCAGCCCCCTGCAAGATATACCGATGCGTCCCTGATTAAAACACTGGAGGAAATCGGTGTCGGCAGACCCTCCACCTATGCGCCTACGCTGACCACGATTCAGGCGCGCCATTATGTGACGAAGGAAGCAAAGAACCTCTTCCCGACGGAGCTGGGCGAAATGGTTGATGAAATTATGAAAACCTATTTCCCTGATATTGTGGATATTGATTTTACGGCGAATATGGAAAAACGCCTGGATGATGTGGAAATGGGCAAGGAAGAATGGAAACAGATTATCCGTGATTTTTATCCCGATTTCAAGAAGAGCGTGGAAAATGCGGCGGAGAAGCTGGAAAAAATCGAAATCAAGGATGAAGAAACCGATGTTGTCTGCGAGAAATGCGGCAGAAACATGGTTATTAAATACGGGCGTTACGGCAAATTCTTAGCTTGTCCCGGTTTCCCTGAATGTCAGAATGCGAAGCCCTATTTTGAAGAAGCAGGTGTGAACTGCCCTGAATGCGGCGGCAAGGTGCTGATTAAAAAGACGAAAAAAGGTCGTGTTTATTACGGCTGTGAGCATAACGGCGATGGCTGTGATTTCATGAGCTGGAATAAGCCGACAGGCGAAAAATGCCCCGAATGTGGTGCGTTCTTAGAGGAAAAGGGCAGAAAGAATCCGAAAATCGTCTGCTCCAATGAAAAATGCGGCTACATGAAGGAAAAGCCCGCAGAGGAAGAAACCGAATAATATCAAAAAAGACAGCCGCTTTTCTCTTTTTTCAAAAAATTACGAAAAACGGTTGTTTTTTGGTTTTGGATGTGCTATAATCCCATAGGTAACTTTTAGTACACACGTATCCGAAAAAGAGCGGATTGGTGCTGACGGAGTCAGTTTTCCCGACAAACGGATGCGGAGGATTAACCAATAGGAGGTTCATACAATGAGCGTAATTTCTATGAAACAGCTGTTAGAGGCCGGTGTTCACTTCGGCCACCAGACAAGAAGATGGAACCCTAAAATGGCAGAATACATCTTCGCAGAAAGAAACGGTATCTACATCATCGACCTGCAGAAAACAGTAAAAAAGGTTGACGAGGCTTATGCAGCAATCTGCGAATGCATCGCAGACGGCGGCGAAATCCTGTTCGTAGGTACAAAGAAACAGGCACAGGAATGCATTCGTGAAGAAGCTGAAAGATGCGGCATGTACTATGTAAACCAGAGATGGCTGGGCGGTATGCTGACAAACTTCACAACAATCAAAACAAGAATTGCAAGACTGAAAGACCTGGAAAAAATGCAGGAAGACGGTACATTCGATGTACTGCCTAAAAAAGAAGTTGCAAAGCTGATGCACGAAATGGAAAAACTGCAGAAAAACGTTGGCGGTATCAAGGAACTGAAAAAGGTTCCCGATATGATGTTCATCGTTGACACAAGAAAAGAAAGAATCGCTGTACAGGAAGCACACACACTGGGTATCCCCACAGTTGCTATCGTTGATACAAACTGCGATCCCGATGAAATCGATTACGTAATTCCCGGTAACGATGACGCAATCCGTGCAGTAAAGCTGATTGCATCCAAGGTTGCTGATGCAGTTCTGGAATCCAAGCAGGGTGAACAGGAAGCAGCTGAAACAGAAACAGTAGAAGCTGAATAATTCAGAAAAAGGCATTTGCCCGAGCTTCAGCCTAAAACGGGCTGAGGCTCTTTTTATATCAGACGGAACAGCTTTTTACAGAGGGTGAAAAGCGAAACACATAAGATTACAGGAGGGAATTGAACATGGCTATTACAGCAGGTATGGTAAAAGAACTGAGAGAAATGACAGGCGCAGGCATGATGGACTGCAAAAAGGCTCTGACAGAGGCTGACGGCAACATGGAAAAGGCAGTAGAACTGCTGAGAGAAAAAGGTCTGGCTGCATCCGCAAAGAAGGCTGGCCGTATCGCATCCGAAGGTATGGTTGCAGTATATCTGAACGATGACAACAAGGTTGGCGCAATCGTTGAAGTAAACTCCGAAACAGACTTCGTTGCAAAGAACAGGTATTCAGAGACTACGTTGCAGCAGTTGCAAAGCAGGCTTCCGAAACAACAGCAGCAGATATGGATGCTTTCTTCGAAGAAAAATGGGCACTGGATCCTCAGTTCACAGTAAAGGAAGCACTGTCTCAGCAGGTTGCTGTAATCGGTGAAAACCTGAACATCAGACGTTTCGAAAAATTCGAAAAGGCACAGGCAGGTAAGCTGGTTTCCTATATCCACGGCGGCGGCAGAATCGGCGTTCTGATTGAACTGGCTTGCGAAAACGAAGCAGAAGAACTGGTTGAACTGGGCAAGAACATTGCAATGCAGCTTGCAGCTCTGAACCCTAAATTCATCACAGAAAACGATGTTCCCGCTGACTTCATCGCAAAGGAAACAGAAATCCTGACAGTACAGGCTAAGAACGATCCTAAGAATGCGAAGAAGCCCGACAACATCATCGAAAAGATGATCGCAGGCAGACTGAAAAAGGAACTGAAGGAATTCTGTCTGGTTGAACAGCCCTATGTTAAGGAAACAGATATGACTGTAAAACAGTACATCGATTCCGTTGCAAAGGTTGTTGGCGCACCTATCGAAATCACAAGATATGTTCGTTTTGAAACAGGCGAAGGCATGGAAAAGAAAGATGAAAACTTCGCTGAAGAAGTTGCAAAGGCAATGAACTAATCCGTAAAACGGGTCATTTTTAAAAATGAAAAGGAAACGCTCCTGCATTGATTGCTCCGGCGTTTCCTTTTTTAAAGGAATCTTTTCGGATATTTTTATGATTTTTTAAATTTTTTTATATTCTGCATAGCCGCAGAGAAAATATCTGGAAATTTTCTGTGATTTGTGTTACATTAGAGTAGTAAGGAGGCTGTAAAAATGTATAAGAGAATTGTGCTGAAACTGAGCGGCGAGGCTCTGGCAGGCGAGAAAAAAGGTGTTACCTTTGATGACAGCATCATCTGGGGGCTGATTGCACAGATTAAGGCTGTGATGGAAAAAGGAACACAGGTTTCTCTGGTAATCGGCGGCGGCAATTTCTGGAGAGGCAGAAGCGCGGATTCCAAGATGGACCGTACCAAGGCAGACCAGATTGGCATGCTCGCAACAGTCATGAATGCGATTTATGTTGCGGATGCGTTCCGTCAGAACGGCATCAAGGCATTCGTGCAGACACCCATCGTCATCGGCACAATGACAGAGCAGTTTTCCAAGGAAAGCGCCATTGCGCATCTGGAAAAGGGCGAAGTGGTGATTTTTGCAGCCGGTATGGGACACCCCTTCTTCTCTACGGATACGATTACTGCCCTGAGAGGTGCGGAACTGGATGTGGACGGTCTGTTCTTTGCCAAGAGCATTGACGGCGTTTACGATGACGACCCCGCAACAAACCCCAATGCAAAGAAAATCGACAGCATCCGCGCAGAGGATATTGTGAAAAACAACTTGAAGGTTATCGATATGGCAGCTGCAAATCTCTGCTTTGAACGCAAAATTCCTGTTATCATCTTCGGTCTGAATGAGGAAAACAGCATTATGCGCGCAGTGGGCGGCGAAAAAATCGGTACGATTGTAACTGTGTAAGATTTTGTTCACATAGGAGGAAACGAGTATGGCATCTGAACTGACAAAACCTTTTGAAGAAAAAATGAAAAAGACATTGACCGCGCTGGACAGCGATTACGGCACCATCCGCGCAGGTCGTGCAAACCCCCATGTTCTGGATAAGATTATGGTGGAATATTACGGCACACCCACACCCCTGAACCAGGTTGGGAATATTACGGTTCCCGAACCCCGTCTGCTGCAGATTCAGCCTTGGGATGCGTCCCTGCTGAAGGCAATCGAAAAGGCAATCAATATGTCCGAACTGGGCATCAACCCCAATAATGACGGCAAGGTGATTCGTCTGGTTTTCCCTGAACTGACAGAGGAAAGACGTAAGGAACTGACGAAGGAAGTTAAGAAAAAAGCAGAAGCGTCTAAGGTCGCAATCAGAAACATCAGAAGAGATGCTATGGATGTTTTCAAAAAATCTGAAAAAGCGAAAGAAATCACAGAGGATCAGCTGCAGGATCTGGAAGATGAAACACAGAAGCTGACAGATAAATACGTTGCTGAAATCGAAAAGAAATGTGACGCGAAGAGTAAGGATATCCTTACCGTTTAATCATCAAAATATCCAAGCCCCTCTTCTTCGGAGAGGGGTTTTGTTACAGGGAGGCAATTTATGCTTTATGAAAACGAATCCTTTCAGCTGAACCCCGAAAAGATGCCGAAGCACGTTGCGATTATTATGGACGGCAACGGCAGATGGGCAACAAAGCGCGGCCTGCCCAGAAAAGCAGGGCATAAGGCAGGCGCGGAGGCACTGGAAAGAATCATTTACGCCGCAAAGGAACTTGGTCTGGAGCATCTGACGGTGTATGCTTTTTCAACGGAAAACTGGAAACGCTCCACCGAAGAGGTTGGCGCGATTATGGATCTTCTGCGGTTTTATCTGAAAAATTATTTCAAGAAATTTGTGAAGGATAATATTCGGATGCATGTTATTGGCGAAAAGAGCCGCTTGGATGCGGATATTCAGAAGGCGATTGCAGAAATTGAAGATTTATCTAAGGAAAAGGACGGCATGACCGTTCATGTTGCGCTGAATTACGGCGGCAGGGATGAGCTGCGCCGTGCAATTACAAAAATCGCAAAGGAAACGGCGGACGGCACACTTTTACCCGATGCTATTACGGAGGATACCATTTCCGACGCATTGGATACGGCAGGCGTACCCGACCCCGAACTGATGATTCGCACCAGCGGCGAGGAAAGAATCAGCAATTTCCTTCTGTGGCAGATTGCATATTCCGAATTTTTCTTTTCCGATGTGCTTTGGCCCGATTTTGATAAAAAAGAACTGGAACGGGCAATTTATTATTATCAGAACAGAGAACGCCGTTTTGGCGGCAGATTGAAATGAGGTGACACTGTATGAAAACGAGAATACTTTCCGCTGTGGTGGCACTTCCTTTGCTGCTGTTTATCGTCATCAGCGGCGGCATCTGGCTGCATGCAGGTGTTGGGATTCTGGGACTGATTGGGATGTATGAATTCAACCGCGCGATTGCAGGCGAGGTGAAGGGCGCACATATCATTGCATATCTGTTTGGCTTATTCTATGTGATTTTCATGGATAAGCTTGTGTATACACAGACGCTGTTCAGCGTGTTTACCTCTTTGTTTGTGCTTGCCATGCTGATTTACAGCGTGCTTTGCTACAGAAAGACAAGCTATGTGGAATGCTGTGCATCCTTCTTTGGCTTTTTCTATGCCTGCTTTCTGCTTTCCCATGTTTATCTCGTCAGAGAATTTGACCACGGGAAGCTGCTTATCTGGTTGGCGTTTATTTCTGCCTTCGGCTGTGATAC
>JBNMGO010000092.1:0-5733 GCA_050872285.1 Anaerotignum sp. | reverse complement strand
TTGTCTGGAATTCGATTATGAAAAAATCGTGGAAGGCTTTCAGCACCGCGTATTCCTGCATGGCACGGTGATTTATGATGAGGAGGAGCAGATGAACGGACTTCTGGAAAGTCTGCTTTCCTGCATCCATAGCCTTGTGGAAAAGGGCGCGAAGGATTTGCAGGGCTTTTTCGAGGAGGATGCCGTGCCTTCCGAGGAATCTCTCGACCAGCTGGTCGATGCGATGGCGGTGGTCTGCTCTGTGTATGCAATGTTTTTCAAGAAAAGCTATTTTGCAGGCGAGGAGGAATATCGGTTTATTTTTCCCCCTCTGCATCGCGAAAAGGGCAAGGATAAGCCGCAGTTTCGCCTGCTAGACCAGATTTTCCTGCCCTATATCATGGTGGAGCTTGAGGCGGAGCAGAAGGACCTGCCCCTGCAAAGCGTGATGGTCGGTGCGAAAAACAACAGCGACATTGCCGTGCGCGGCATGAAATATTTCCTGAAAACACAGGGACTGGATATCCCCGTCCTGCTTTCGGATATTCCCCTTCGTTATTAAAAAGAACAGTCTGCTCGAAAACAGATTCGGGCAGGCTTTTTTGTTGGATTTGACTAATTTCCGCCCTTCGGGTAAAATATAACAATACGGCATTTTTGCCGAAAACTTATCACAGAGAGGATTTGAAACGATGAATGGTTCTTTTTTGGTAATACTGCTCGGGATTCCCGGGATTCTGGTGGCGACAACCGTCCACGAATTTGTCAGAGCGCTGACCGCAACAATTCTGGGGGATACTTATCCCAAAAGCCAGGGGAAGGTGACACTGAACCCCGTGAAGCATTTTGAGCCGATTGGCTTTCTGATGATGCTTTACAGCGGCGGCTTTGGTTGGGGCAGACCTGTGGAAACAAGCGCATTGTATTATAAAAACAGAAAACGGGATACGCTTCTGGTGGCAATTCTGCCGACGGTGGTCAATCTGATTCTTGGGATTGTGTTCCTGTTTGTTTATATCAGATTCCAAAGCGGAAATTTCTACCTCAGCACGCTGTTTCATTATGTAGCGTATTATAATGTCGCGCTGGCGGTCTATAATGTTCTGCCTGTTGCGCCCATGGACTGCACAAAGGTGCTTGCGGTGCTGATGCCTGCGAATCAGTATTTCAAATATATGCAGAATGAAAAGCTGATTCAGATGCTGTTTCTGTTCCTGCTGTTCTTCGGGATGATTACAGGCGTTATGGATAAAATCATTTACGCGGTACTTTCTTTGTTCGGCGGCATGTTTCGGCTGATGTAAGCGTGGGGAAGGGGATTGTATGGAGACAATCAATATCAGACTGGCGGCGTTTGAAGGCCCGTTGGATTTGTTATATCACCTGATTGAAAAAAACGAAATTGATATTTACGATATTCCCATTGCGGAGCTGACGGAACAGTACCTTGCCTATCTGGATGCGGCGGAGGACAGGGACATGGACGGCATGAGCGAATTTCTGCTGATGGCGGCAACGCTTCTGGAAATCAAAAGCAAGCTGCTCCTGCCCAAACCGAAAACGGAGGAGGAAGAAGCTCCCGACCCCAGAGAGGAACTGGTACAGCGTCTGTTGGAATATAAACGGATTAAGGATGCAACGGAAACCCTCAAGGAGCGCGAAGAAGAAGCGGCGCTTGTGTTCTATAAGGAGGCGGATGCCTCTGTGGCAAAGCTGAAGGAACAGCCGCCGCAGGAATTGGAGGATTTGTTGCAGGGGATTACCATGGATGACCTCTATCTGGCGTTCCGACAGGTGATGGCAAGAAAGGAAACCAAGGAGGATAAGGTGCGCAGCTCCTTCCGTTCGGTGCAGAAGGATTTATTTACCGTTGGGGAAAAGATGGAATATATCCGCGATATGCTGATTCTGCATCCGCATGAAAAAACAGCCTTCCATACCATTTTCCGCAGAAATGCAGGGAAGATGGAAAAGGTTGTGACCTTTCTGGCGCTCTTGGAACTCATCAAGCAGAAGGAAGTGCAGATTACGCAGGAGAAAAACTTTGGTGAAATTCTTATCAGCAGATACGGCGAAGGAGGGGCAGAATGAGATTATCGGAATTGGAAGCAGTTGTGGAATCCCTGCTGTTTATTGCCGGAGATGCCGTACCCTTGGCATCCATCGCGCAGACGATTGAGCTGGATAAGGCAACGGCAAGGGCGGTTGTGCTTTCCCTTGCGGATAAATACGAGAAGGAAAAACGGGGACTGCGGATTGTGGAAATTGCGGATGCGTATCAGATGTGTACGGCGGCGGAATGCTTTGAATATATCCGCAATATGTATAAAAGCCCACAGCGGCAGGGGCTGACGCAGTCGCTTCTGGAAACACTGGCGATTATCGCCTATAAACAGCCGATGACGCGCGCGCAGGTGGAAGAAATCCGCGGAGTCAATTCCGACCATGCGGTGACAAAGCTGTTGGAAAAGCGGCTGATCTGCGAGGTCGGACGGGCAGATACCCCGGGGAAACCGATTCTCTTTGGGACAAGCAATGAATTTCTGCGGTATTTCGGCTTTAAGAGTATTCGGGAGCTGCCGCCGTTGGAAGAAGAAAAAGAAACCGCGGAAACCGGCGAAGAAACGGAAAGCGAGTTTCATACATAAGCGAAAAACAGAATAAAAATAGCAGGAGGAGGGATGCCTATGAAACGGAGAGCAATTCTTTTTATCCTGCTTTTTTTATTGCAGATGGGGACTGTGCCGACATTCGCCGCAGAGCCGACCGTTGCGGCGCAGGGTGCGGCATTGATTGACGGGGAAACGGGGCGGCTGCTCTGGGGAAAGAACGCGGACGCGCCCCTTGCGATGGCAAGCACCACGAAGATTATGACGGCGATACTGGTTCTGGAACAGGCGGATTTGACGGAGATGGTGACCGTCAGCAAAAACGCGGCACAGCAGCCAAAGGTACATATGGATTTGCAGGAGGGGGAGCAATGGCAGGTCGGGGATTTGCTTTCTGCCATGCTCCTGCGTTCCTATAACGATGCGGCGGTGGCATTGGCGGAGCAGGTTTCGGGGAGCGTGGCGGACTTCTGCACGGAAATGACGAAAAAGGCAGAGGAAATCGGCGCGAAGGATACGGTTTTCGGTTCGCCCAACGGACTGGACAGCCACCTGACAGAAGCACAGCACCATTCTACTGCCTATGACATGGCACTGATTGGGGCGTATGCCCTGGAAAACGAAACCTTTCGGGAGATTATCGCACAGCAGGAAATACATGTATCCGATTTGACGGGAAAGCACCTGTGCAGCGTGACGAATGCAGACCGCTTTTTGCAGGAATACAGCGGCGCGCTCGGCATTAAAACAGGCTACACCAATCGGGCAGGGCATTGCTTTGTCGGCGCGGCGGAACGGGATGGCGTGCGTCTGGTTTCGGCGGTGCTTGGCAGTGGTTGGGGGGATGCCGGCAAGCAGAAAAAATGGACGGACACGAAAGCACTGATGGACTATGGCTTTGCCGCCTTTCATCCCTATGAGGCGGTGCGGGCAGGGGAGAGCTTCGGGGAAATCCGCATCACCGATTCCCCGACGGCGCAGATGGAAACGGTTCTCGCGGAGGGGTATACGGCGTTATTTTCGGAGGAAGAAATCGCGAACTTGCATTTGACGGCGGAGTTGCCCGAGGAGATAGCCGCGCCTGTGCATCGGGGCGAAAAACTGGGGCAGGCGGTGCTCCGGTTGGGAGAAAAACGGCTTGCGGCGGTGGATTTGCTTGCGGCAGAGGATGCAGCACCTTATACGTTGGCGGAGCGGCTGTTTCGCATGGCGGAGGGGTGGCTCAGCTGGAGAGATTGAAAAGATTGGAAAGATTGGAGAAACTTTTGACTTTCCGCCAAGGCTCATGTATACTGAGGAGAATAAATGGCTTGAAGCATACAGTTTGAGAACGGAGTTAAGATATATGGAAGAAAAATTGGAAAGATTACAGAAATTTCTGGCTGAGGCAGGCGTGGCATCCCGCAGAAAGGCAGAGGAACTGATTGCACAGGGAAAGGTGAAGGTCAACGGGAAGGTCGTGACCGAAATGGGGCTGAAAATCGACCCCGAAAAGGATGAGGTGTCCTATCTGGACAGAAAAATCAGCAAAAAGGACGCGAAGATGGTCTATATCCTGCTGCATAAGCCTGTCGGCTATGTGACAACGGCGAAGGAGCAGTTCGGCAGACCTGCGGTGGTGGATTTGATTAAAGGCGTGAACGCGCGGATTTTCCCCGTTGGGCGTCTGGATTACGATACCTCGGGGCTGCTGCTTTTGACAAATGACGGCGACCTGACCTATAAGCTGACGCATCCCAAGCATGATGTGGAGAAAACCTATATTGCGAAGCTTTACGGCGTGCCCGATGAAGGGGCGTTGCAGAAATTCCGCAGGGGCGTTGTGATTGATGGGAAGAAAACGAAGCCTGCGAAGATTCAGATTCTCGAAAGAGAGAAGGACGGACGCTTCTGCACGGCGGAAATCGTGATTCATGAAGGCAGAAATCGACAGGTGCGCAAGATGTGTGAATCCATTAAGCATCCCGTGGCACAGCTGCAGAGAGTGGCAACAGGTGAACTGAAGCTGGGGGATTTGCCGAAGGGGAAATATCGTTACCTGACGGAGAAGGAAATTAAGTATCTGAAAAAGCTGTAGGTGTCGACTTTGTCGACACCTAAGTCGAAATCAGGATTTCGACTTGTTTAAACAGAAGAACAAACAGACGAGTTCCATTGGCTGGAAAGCCTCGAAACTCGCTGTTCTCCTCGCCGGAAGTAAATTCCGGCTGCGGATTCCATTCGGGAAACGCTTTGTTTCCCGAACCTTTCCGCGGTGTGATAATTTTGTCTACTGTCTGTAAAAAAAAAGAAGGACTGCTTTGGACGTTTTCCGAGGCAGTCTTTTTTACTTGAAAGAGCGTACCGCTTGCCGTATAATATATATTTAGGAAACTATTGAAAATAAGGAGGAACACCCTCGTGGAACAGAACAAAACAAGATTTTACCTCATTCGTCATGGGGAAACGGATTGGAACAAGGGCGGCCGTTATCAGGGCTGCACAAATATACAGCTGAACGATGCAGGCAGGGAGCAGGCGCGCCTTCTGGGGGAACGCTTTAAATTTCTGCCGTTGGATGTGGTGTATGTATCCCCTCTGGACAGGGCGGTTGCAACGGCGGCACCGATGGCGGCGGCGCATGGACTGACCCCCATTCAGGATGCACATTTCAGAGAGATTAACTTCGGCGAATGGGAAGGACATACCATTGCGGAGCTGACGGAAAAATACGGCAAGGCATATACGGATTTCTTTGAAAATCCCTTTGACCATCCCGTACCCGGGGAAGGCTCCTTCCAGAATGCCATGAACCGCGCTTTGGAAGGCTTTGAAGCACTGGCGGAGCGTCATAAGGGGCAGAATGTCGCGATTGTTTCGCACGGCGGTCTGCTGCGCGTGATGCTGGTTGGCCTGCTTGGCATGGGCGATGAATTTTACCGCAAGACATGGATGACAAATACCTCTGTGACGATGGTGGATGTGATGGAGGACGGCAGAAAGCTACTCATGACCTTAAACGATAAGGCACATCTGGAAATGGCAGAGCTGTTTGAAAAGGGTGAAGGAAAATGAAGAAGAAAATTATTGTGGTCGGCGGCGGCGCGGCAGGGCTGATGGCGGCAGGACGCGCGGCAGAACGGGGGCATGAGGCTCACCTCTACGA
>JBNMGO010000409.1:0-1555 GCA_050872285.1 Anaerotignum sp. | reverse complement strand
TTCTTTTGCCTTTCGGGCAAGCATTTCCCGACAGGACTGCGACATGATGTGATTTGTTGGGTTATGCAAATCTGGCATGACATAAACGCCCTTGATACCCTTGTTTTTATAGGCGGCGGTCAAGCCTTCCTCGGAAATTTCGCCGTTTTCCTGCTTGAGGGGAATCAGCTGAATGCCGAACAGCTTTGCGGAGCCTTTTACCCCGGGGTAGATGAGCGGGTCAATGCCGATACGGTCGCCCGGGCGGAACAGACCGCAGAAAATGGCGGAAAGCGCATTCTGTCCGCCGCTTGCGAAAAGCAGCTGTTCGGGATTCGATACGGACAGGTTGACCTGTTTTAAAAGCTCTGCGGCGGCTGTTTTGTAGCGGTTGGCTTCTTTATAGCAATATTGAAACAGCTTTTTCTGCTCTGCCTCCAGAAGCATTTTCTGCAGCAAATCCCCTGCTTCCTTCTGGGGAAGGGTTTCGGGCATGATGGAGCCAAGCTCAATCAGAGGGACATCCGCAGGCGTTTTGGGGAGAATCAGCGTGCTTGTGTTGACATCATAGGAAACAAAGGTACCACTGCCGACTGCGCCGCTTAGCAGTCCCTTATTGGTGCAAAGCCGAAATGCACGCGTGACGGTGCTGAGACTGATATCCAGAAAATCCGCAAGCTCCCTCTGGGGCGGCAGCTTTGTGCCGGGGCGCAGTCTGCCTGCGTGGATATCGTTTTCCAACTCCTCCGCGAGGGTAAGATAGAGAGCCTTTTTGCTGTACGGCAGGGTTGGTTTCCATGACATGGGATAATTTTCAAAGGAATTGACGGGCATAGAAGCATCTCCTTTCTTTGCATACAATTATAAAAGTGTATGGAGAAACATGCAATCCTAAAATTGTACGGCATACGCTTTCGTTGCAAGAACGGGGAAAATAGTGTATGATACGAAGGACGAAAAAAGAAAAGAGGGAGAATATGCAGTCAATCAGTGAAATCAAGGAAATTTTGAGCCAATGCCCGATGGATGCCCTGCCTGCGCGGATGCAGGAATGGGAAGGGGACAGCCGCAAGGGCGTGCAGAATGTGCTGACCTCTTTTCGGAAGAAATATGAAAAGCATTTGCAGGAGCTGGCGCGTCTGGAGAAAATCCTGACCTACGAAAGAGGTTGTTGGGCGGCAGGGTATGACCTTGTTGCAGGGATTGACGAGGTCGGCAGAGGACCTCTGGCAGGGCCTGTGGTTGCGGCGGCGGTGATTCTGCCGAAGGAATGCAAGATCGAGGGCGTGAATGACTCCAAAAAGCTTTCCGCAAAAAAACGCGAGGAATTATATGATGTGATTCTGGAAAAAGCCGTTGCCTACGGCATCGGGATTGTTTCCAATGAACGGATTGACGAAATCAATATTTTGCAGGCAACCTATGAAGCGATGCGCGACGCGCTTTCGCAATTAAGCCCCCATGCGGACTATATTCTTGCGGACGCGGTAACGATTCCACGCATTTCCACGCCGCAGAAGGGCATTATTAAAGGGGATGCGAAAAGCATGTCCATCGGGGCGGCGAGCATTGTTGC
>JBNMGO010000390.1:0-1780 GCA_050872285.1 Anaerotignum sp. | reverse complement strand
GTTCAGGTCAGCCGCATCTGGTCGGGCAGGGCGTCCGGTCTGTCCACACGCTCCATCTTGCTTAACGCCTTCTCGCGGCTTTCTGCACGCTTGATAGAATTCTCTCTGTTGAAGGAACGCAGTGTGCGGATGACATCCTCCTGATGCTTGATTTCCTTCTGCTGCATTTCGTATGCCTTCTGCTGAATCTCGCGGTTGATTTCCTTCTGCTGCCAGTAGAAGGAATAATTCCCGTTGTAAACCGTCGATTTTTTGTTCTCGATTTCAATCACCTTTGTCACGATGCGGTCAAGGAAATAACGGTCATGGGAAATAATCAGCACTGCCCCGGGATAGGAGCGGAGAAAATCCTCCAGCCATTCAATCGCGGCAATGTCCAGATGGTTTGTCGGCTCGTCCAGAAGCAGGATATCCGGCTTGGAAAGCAGGAGCTTTGCCAGATGCACGCGCGTTTTCTGTCCGCCCGAAAGCTGGTTCATGGGGCGGTTAAAATCGTTGTCGGCAAAGCCAAGCCCCTTCAGCACGCCGCGCAGGCGGCTCTGGTAGCTGTAGCCGTCATTCTGCTCGAAATAATGCTGTAAGGCGGCATATTCTTCCATTTTTTCCGCCAGTGCCTGTCCGCTCAAACCGCCCATTTCGTTTTCTAATTCACGAAGATTTGCTTCCGTTTGAATTATTTTTTCAAAAACCGATAGCATTTCTTCATAAATCGTGCGGTCGCTGTCTATCTGTATATTCTGGGCAAGGTAGCCCAGGGATGCGTCCTTCTTGAGATAATATTCACCGCCATCGGCAGAAATTTCGCCGGTCAGAACCTTGAAAAGCGTGGTCTTCCCTGCGCCGTTTACCCCCACAATAGCGGCTTTTTCGCGTTCTTCGATATGGAAGGTGATCTTCTCCAGAATCACATCGATGCCGTATGCTTTGTGTAATTGTCTGCATGCAAGTATCATTGATACAACCTCCATTTGTGTTTCATTGTCTGTTCTTATGATAGCAGAAAATACATCAGATTAAAAGAGTTATTGTTGACAATAAAATAACAGGAGTGCTATACTAAATTTATCCGGATGCAGAAAAAAATGACTGCTTTTGCAGTTTGGTTTTCTTCTGCGAGGGAATCCTAAAACGAGAGGATTTGGAATATATGGACAGCGAAAAAAAGATCTCACCGGCAGTAATCAACAGATTGCCCAGATACTACCGTTACTTGGGCGACCTGCTGGAAAGTGATATTACTCGCATTTCCTCAAAAGAACTCAGCGCAAAAATGAATATCACCGCATCCCAGATTCGTCAGGATTTGAATAATTTCGGCGGCTTTGGGCAGCAGGGCTATGGGTATAACGTTGAATATCTTTACAATGAAATAAAAAAGATTTTAGGTCTGGATCGGTTGTATAATATGATCGTCATCGGCGGCGGCAATATCGGGCAGGCCTTGGTGAACTATACCAATTTTGAGAAGCGCGGTTTCGTCATCAAGGCAGTTTTCGATATCAACCCCCGTCTGATTGGGATGACCATTCGCGGTGTCGAGGTTTACGATATCGACCAGATGGAGGAGTATGTCAAAAATAACCCCGTGGATGTTGCCATCCTCACACTTCCCCGTTCGCAGGCGGTGAAGGTTGCAAACGATCTGGCAAAATGGGGCGTGAAGGGCATGTGGAACTTCAGCCATGTGGATTTGCAGGTTCCCAAGGACGTTCTGGTGGAAAATGTACACCTGACGGACAGCCTCATGACCTTACTCTACAAAATCAACGAAATGTACTAT
>JBNMGO010000353.1:0-1980 GCA_050872285.1 Anaerotignum sp. | reverse complement strand
TCCCCCAGTTCGTCACGCCGGAAATGATGCCCTCATAAATCTGACCAACCTTATCCTCCATGAATTCCACCTTTTTCAGTGCATCCGTATCCCGTTCCGCGTCCTCCGCAACGCGTTCCTGCTTGGAGCAATGCTTTGCCCAATCGGGCATTTTTCTGCGGTAATATGCAGATGCCTTTTCGTCCAGTTCTCCATGCAGCATTTTTTTAATCATGCGGTGAATCTCCAGATCGGGATATCTGCGGATCGGCGAGGTGAAGTGACAGTAATATTTTGCCGCCAGACCGAAATGTCCGCCGTTTTCCGCCGTATATCTTGCCTGCATCATGCTGCGCAGCACCATTCTTGTGATAATGCGTTCCTCGTCTGTTCCCTCTGCCTTCTGCAAAACCTTCTGAATCTCTCTCGGGTGAATCTCCCCGTCCTTTTTCCGCAGGTAATAGCCAAAGCCGCGCAGGAACTGCTCCATTTTTTCCAGTTTATCCTCATCCGGCTCCTGATGGCTGCGGTACATGAAAGGCATTTCCTGCCAGAAGGAATTTTCCGCAATCGTTTCATTGCACACCAGCATAAATTCCTCAATCATATTCGTCGCAATACTTCTTTCGTACGGCTTGATGTCAATCGGCTTGCCGTTTTCATCCAGAATAATTTTCGATTCGGGCAAATCAAAATTCACAGAACCGCGTTTTCGTCTCTTCTCTCCCAGAATCTGCCGCAGCTCTTCCATATCCTCCAGCATCGGCAGAATCTCCGCATACTGCTCCAGCAAAGCAGGCGTTTCCTCCTCCAGAATCTCGCGCACCGCCGTATAGGTCATGCGGTAATCCGAATTAATGACGCTTTCCATGATATGGTGACTCACCACCTCGCCCTTGACGTTCACTTCCATCAGGCAGCTTAACGCAAGCCGGTCGACATGCGGATTCAGCGAACAGATGCCGTTACTCAGCTTATGCGGCAGCATGGGAATCACCCTGTCCACCAGATAAACGCTTGTCCCTCTGGCATAAGCCTCTTTATCCAACGCCGTATTTTCCCGTACATAATGCGAAACATCCGCAATATGCACGCCCAGTTCAAAATTGCCGTTCCCCAGCTTTTTCAAAGAAATGGCATCATCTAAGTCCTTCGCATCCTCGCCGTCAATCGTAATCGTCAGCAGTCCGCGCAGATCCTCTCTGCCCTTTTTGTCCTCCTCAGCAACCTCTGTCCCAAGGTGTTCAATCTCCGCATAAACCTCCTCGGGAAACTCCACCGCCAGTTCATATCTGCGGATCACCGAAAGAATATCCACCCCGGGGTCATTTACATGCCCCAGAATTTCAATGACCTTCCCTTCGGGGTTGCGTCTGTCCTCGCCGTAATCCGTAATTTCCACAACAACCTTATGCCCCGTCACAGCACCCTTTGTGTTGTCTCTGGAAATAAAAATATCCTTCGCAATCTTCTTATCATCCGCCACCACAAAGCCGTAGCCCTTGCTGCCTGCTTCAAATGTCCCGACAATCCGCTGCTGTCCCCGTTCCAGAATCCTTACGATAACGCCGTCTGCCTTTTTGCCTTTTTCCGCCTTATGCAGCACCTTGTAAAGCACTCTGTCCTTCTGCATCGCGCCTATCGTTTCGCTTGCCGGAATAAAAATATCGTCACCGCCTGCGTCCGGTGTCACAAAGCCAAACCCTCTCGCATGCCCGATGAATGTTCCCGTTGCCATCTGCAAATCCTTCGGGGCAGCCAGCTTGCCCTTCTTCGTTTCAAATACGCATCCTTCTGCAATCAGTTCATTGATGAGGTTTTCAAATTTTTCTCTGTCCTCCTGCGGCACAGAAAGCATCGCGCGCATATCTCTGCGCTTCATGGGAACATATCCGTCGCTTTCCATATATGCCAGAATCCGTTCTTTTCTTTCCTTTAAAATGTCCGTCTCGTCCATGTCATTCTCCTTATGGTTTTTCATGCTTATCCTGCCCAAAAGAC
>JBNMGO010000322.1:0-2235 GCA_050872285.1 Anaerotignum sp. | reverse complement strand
TTCTTTTGTAAGTGTAAAAGGATTTGTAAAGCGCCTTACACTCTTATATATCCCGAAAAGTCGAAAAAGGTTTCATTTCCGAAAAAATAGTTTTTTTACACCATAAGGCAAAAGAATGCTTTTCCGCAAGAAAAAAAGACCTGCTGTCTGCAAAATACAGACAACAAGCCTGATTGTTTTTCATGAATTTAATGAATCTGTTTGATGATGAGCAGCTTCTGCCCGGGATAAATGAGGTCGGGATTTTCGATTTCATTGACCGCCAGAATATCATCCACCGTTGTGCGGTAGCGCTTGGCAATCTTCCAGAGCGTATCCTCCGGCTGTACCATGTAAATCACCGCGCCTGCCATGGGGATGGGAGCGGTTTCTTCCTCGAGCGTGATATCCTTCACGATTTCCGTCGTTTCGTCCCGTGTAACAACGGTTTCCATGGTGACGGTTGCGCGCAGCTCTCCCTCCTGCTCGGAAAGCATCTGAAAATCCAGATCATCCAGACGCAAATCTACTGCGGCAGTATCGCCTTCCGCAACACCGCGCAGCTCCATCATCTGCCCGAAGGGAATCCCTCGCTCCAGCATACAGAGCGGCGTTTCGTCATCCTCGCAGTGATACAGCAGGCTGACAGTCAGAACGCCGTCGGCTTCTACGGCATCGGTGGAGGTGCGTGCTTCCGAAAGGCGTACCTCGCCCCAGACCTCCTCCGCGCGGAGCATGGGCTTTTCGCCTTCCTCCAAGTGAATCCGTTCCTTCAGGGCGAATTGGTTTTTCCCACTGCCGACGGTGACGGGGTAGGTGATGGTTTCCTTTTCAGGTGTGACCGTCCCTGTCGGAGCATAGGCATCCTGCAAAATTTCCTGCTCAACGATTTCCCTGCCCTGCAAAGCGGCGCTGATAGCAACATCGACCGCAAGCTGTCTTGCTTCGCCGTCCTCGTCCACGGTGGGGGTCAGCTTTGCATCCTCAATCTGCAATGTGCCGGTCAGTTCCGTTTTCGGCTCGATGGTTTCGCCTTCCAGATAGCCGCTGAAGGGGATTTTTTCGCAGAAGCTGCCAAGATTGCCCTCGGTATCGCAATAAAGCATACAGATGCGCAGATTGCCGCGCACCATAACCTTGCCGTCCATGGCGCGGATATCCTGCTCCGTCAGGTCGGTTGTCTGCCAGAGGACATCCGCCATTTCGGGTTTGGCGGAGGGCAGGGTGATTTCCTCCTTGACGGTGAAGCGGTCCTTGAGGTTGGCGGTGTTCTGTTCCATCCGCAGTGTCCCTTGCAGACATTCGATGCCCTCGCCGCTGACGCCGCTTAAAATTTTCGCATGATTCTGTCGTTCGCCCGTTGCGGTGACGCCAAGGACAGCCTTCACGCCGATTTTTCTATCATTGATAATCTGGCAGTCCAGATGCTCCAGTGTGGTATCGAGGGTGGTTTCCATATCCTTTTCCAGACTGTCGATATGTAAAAAATCCTCGAGGGGCAGGCTTGCCTGCATGGCATACAGCGGACGCTCGCCGTTTTTCGCCTGATAGAGCACAGAGACTTCCAGTTCGCCCGAAAAGGAAATGCGGTCATCGGTGACGCGTTTTTCCCTGATTTTTACGTTTCCCTGACAGCGCAGGATTTCCTGCAAGTCCGGCTTGCTGTCGGGCACGATCATGTCTCCTTCCAGAAGAATCTGAGAGGAACCGCTTGCGGCAGTGTCCTTCCAGTTCATATCCATTGTTTCCTTCGCCAATGTCAACGGCATAAGAACCCTCCTATTCTGAATCGATTTTCATTCTTTTCCGAAAAAATGTCGAACAAATCTACACTTTGTCTCTATGCAAATATATGAAGGGGAGGGGATTTTATGAATGATATTTAATGATAAGTTCGTCCGCTATTCTTGAGAAATCTTTTTCAAAAAAGGCAAATGCTACGCATTTTAAATATTTCGAAAAAGAATTCTCTGCGAGCGGACGGAGAGGTTAAAAAGACCACCTTTCTCGGGAAATCTTCTCTGAAATAGGAAAATGCGTTGCATTTAGAATATTTCATCGAAGAATTCCCTGTGGGCGGACGGGTAGGTTAAAGCGTTCGCTGATTTCGGAAACTCTTTCCCGAAAAAGGAAATACTTCGTATTTGAAATATTTCGGAAAAGAATTTCCTTCGTATAGTTTTATTATTTAATTTCCTGTTCCAATGTATTAAATTCAGGGGTATTGAAAAATTCTGCGAGGGTAATATCCAGACC
>JBNMGO010000074.1:0-6324 GCA_050872285.1 Anaerotignum sp. | reverse complement strand
GCTTCAGCACAGAAAGAAACCCTAACGCCCCCTTCGGGCCTACGCCGCTTACCAACAGCAGCTTTTCAAACATCTCCTGCTCCTCTCGCGCCGCAAAGCCGTAAAGGCTCATGCCGTCCTCCTTCACGCTGAAATATGTAAAAATCTGCACAGTTTCGCCCGTCTGCGGCAGCTTTGCCAATGTGGCAGGGGAAACAAAAATACGGTAGCCGATGCCGCCCGTCTCCACAATAATGTCATTCTCGCCGCGCCGTTCCAATGTGCCTTTGATATAGGAAATCATAGTCTCACCAAATTTCTTCAGAATACAAGAGAACATTCGTTTCTCTTTTAGCTTCATTATACCCAAAGCAGAAAGAAAGCGCAAGCCAAACAAAAAACCCCGAATCCATCCGATTCAGGGTCATACCTTATTTTTGCAGTGCTATTGTAATGTAGTCCTCTACCTCTTCATAGGGAACCTCCAGCGCCATGGAAAATTCTCTGTGCAGCAGCTCCTTCGCCAGCTTGCTGTATTCCCGCTCCGTCTTTGCCAGCTTTTTCCCGTTTTCCTCCAGATTTTTCTCCTTGCGGTAAACGGTTTTAATCAGCCGAACCAGGTCCTCGCATCGGTGCGTATCCAGACAGTCCTTGTATTTCTCCCCAAGGGCGCGCGCATCCTGCCCGATGACCTCCTCTGCCCGAATTTCGGGAATCTGCAAAATCAACTCCTCCGCCTCCGCCTTTGTCAGAATCGGGCGCATGAATACCTTCGTATCCAAAGGGGCATAAATTTTTCCGGAGGAAAATACCGGGGCAAGCGTATAATATTCCTTTCCGCTGCGTCCCAGCGGCGTATCGCGCGGCACACCAATCTCCTCGATGCAGCAAATGCCGTTATTTCCATAAATGACATATTCACCTTTCTGAAACATCGTTCTCCCTCCTGCATCCTCAATCGTTATAAATTTTTCTGATATAAGATAAGTATACCACAAAATTTTTTTCTGATGCAAATGGGAAAAATCCCGAAAAATCAGTCCATTACCACGATTTCAATGCCTGCTTCCGACAGAATCGCCTGCGAAAGAGGGTCAGGGTATTCCCCCCTATGCACAATCCGCGTAATCCCTGCGTTAATCAGCATTTTCGCGCAGATGACACAGGGCTGCAATGTAATATAAATCGTCGCGCCTTCCGTACTCACGCCCACCTTCGCCGCCTGAATGATGGCGTTCTGCTCCGCATGCAGTGCGCGGCAAAGCTCATGCCGCTGTCCCGAGGGAATATGCAGCCGCTCCCGTTCACAGCCCCCGATATCCGTGCAGTGGCGCAGCCCCGAGGGCGCACCGTTGTAGCCTGTCGTAATGATGCGGTTATCCTTTACAATCACCGCCCCAACCTGTCTGCGCAGGCAGGTCGAGCGTGTTTTCACAATCTCAGCAATTTCCATGAAATATTCGTCCCAGCTTTTTCTCACCGTTCCTACCTCCTTTTTCCATGGGTTTTGTTTCAACATAACACAAAACGACCCGAAACGCAACAAAAAGCCTTCCTGTCAATTCTTGTTCCCCTCTCCGAATGATGCTATAATTCCTTTAGAAAACCGAAAAACCAAAACGGAAGGGGCATCAGCATGAACCGATATATTGCATTTTTAAGGGGCATCAACATCAGTGGGAAAAATAAAATTCCTATGGCGGAATTAAAAATCGCCTTTGAAGCACTCGGCTTTGCCGCCGTAAAAACCTATCTGAACAGCGGCAACGTCCTTTTTTCAAGTGATGAAAGTGATATGGAACGCTGTAAAAATCAAGTGGAAGGCATGATAGAAAAGCAATTCGGACTTTCCATTCCCGTTTTTGTCATCAAAAAGGAAACGCTTGCAGATATTCTGCAAAACGCCCCCGATTGGTGGGGAACGGAAAACAAAGAAATCTATGATAATCTGATTTTTATTCTTCCTCCTGCCACAGTCTCTGATGTTTTTGCAACTCTCGGAGAGCCAAAGCAGGGCCTGGAGCAGGTGCAGGCATATCAGGAAGTCATTTTCTGGTCCTTCTCCAGAAAGGATTACCGCAAAACAAACTGGTGGTCGAAAACAGCATCCTCCGCCATCACCCCCCAGCTGACTATCCGCACCGCAAATACCCTCAGAAAGCTGGTTTCCTTCTCCTGAATTCCCAAGCCTTCTTTCCACAGCAAAAGCCCGACCTTTCGGTCGGGCTTTCGCATTACTTCCACTTATAAATTTTATTATACAATCAGATTCATTTTCTTTGCTTCAAACAGCAGCTCGTCTCTGAATTCGGGTGCCGCCAGAGAGATAATCATCTTCGCTCTTTCGCTTGCGGTTCTGCCCTTCAGGCGAACAATGTTGTTTTCTGTTACCAGGAAGTCAACCTCATTCTTGGAGGTTGTCACGATAGAGCCGGGTGTCAGCACGGGTTTTACCTTGGAAACCGTACCGTTTTTCGCGGTAGAGGTCATCGCGATAAAGCCCTTGCCGCCCTTGGAAAGGTTCGCGCCGCGCACGAAGTCCACCTGGCCGCCGGAACCGCTGTAATGCAGTGTGCCCAGAGATTCCGCACAAACCTGACCAAACAGGTCAATCTCTACGCAGGCATTAACGGAAATGAAGTTGTCATGCTGACCGATGACATAGGGGTTGTTTGTATAATCAACGGGGTGCATTTCAAATGCAGGGTTATCATCCATGTATTCGTACATTTTCTTTGTGCCCCAAGCCAGTGTTGCAATCGTTTTGCCGACATTGATGGGCTTTTTCATGTTGGTAACTGCGCCGCAGTCAATCAGGTCTACCATGCTGTCTGTGAACATTTCGGTATGCAGACCCAGATCCTTCTTATCGCGCAGCAGAACGCCAACCGCGTTGGGAACGCCGCCGATGCCCAGCTGTAAGGTTGCGCCGTTGGGAACCTCATCCGCAATCATCTGACCGATTTTCTTATCTGTTTCTGTCAGTACGGTTTCGGGCAGCTCCAGCAGATCGTGGCAGGATTCGCACAGAGCCGTTACCTGAGAAATGTGAATCATGTTATTCCCCATCACACGGGGCATTTTTTCGTTTACTTCCAGCAGAATGATAGTTGCCTTATCTCTCAGCGCAACCACCTCTGCCCCTGCCATGCCGCAGGAGAAGTAGCCGTGCTTATCCATCGGAGAAACCTCAGCATAGAACACATCCAGTCTGGGCATGCAGTCTCTCCAGTAGCCGGGTGCAGTGCTGTAGTTATTGGGTACATAGGTATAGTAGCCCTGCTGAATGCCCTTTCTGCCTGCGCCGCCTGTAAACCAGGATACATAGTCATACTTGCCCTTCAGTGTGGGGTCCATAAATGCGTTGCCCTTTACGGACAGAATTGCATGATGCTGTACCCCTGTGATTTCGCCGCGTCTTGCTCTTTCGCCGACAGCCGCACAGATGGTCTCGGGTTCTTCCAAGCCTGTCGGACAGGCACAGATATCACCGGATTTTACATACATTGCAACCTCTTCCGCTGTTTTCAGTTTCGCGCGGTACATTTCCTGAAATTTGTTCATGTCTGTTCTCCTTTTCTGGTTTCTCTCCATGATTTCGTTTAAAATAAACAAAGAATTGTTCTATTTTTCCATTTCTGCATACAAAATACGTTCTCTTGCTTGTATTTTAGCACAAAGAAAACCAAAAAGTAAAGGGATATTCTGTTCTGTTCTTCAAATTATACACAAAAACGAGTAAAATTCCCCTTTCTTGTCCTACAACTGTTTTTTCTGAAAAACAATATCCTTCCGCAATAAAAAAGGACTTCCATAGAAGTCCCTTTTTGGTTCATGAATGTTTCAAGTTTCAAAGATTAAATCAGATACTGCTGTACCTCTGCAGGAAGTGCATCTGTTTTGCGGCTGATAATCATAACCATATCCATTTCCGCTTCCTTGGAAGTTTTATCCAATTCCTGAATGAATGCTGTGAAATCTGCATCGCTGATTCTGTCCATAATATGGTTCAACCCATCAATGTAAATGGTTTCAATATCGCTGTTCTGAGAAAGGATACCACACACAAAACCTCTGAATACCTGTGGATCTTCCATAATGAACTTCGGTGTTTCTACGAAACGCACGCTATAATGCAGATCGTACATGTGGCTGTTGTCATCGTCAACAAAGACAATGTTGCCCTTTGCCTCTTTGCCGGCTGCATTTGCCATGTCGATCATTCTTTTTGTTTTACCTTCACCTTTTTCGCCTGCAAGAATTTTAACCATTGCAATCTCCCCCTTTAAATAGTTTTCCGGTGGTATGCCTTTGAATCATTCATAAGTTGACAGGATATCCGAAGTGGATGTTTCCTGTTATATTGTAAATTCTCCAAAACTCCGTGTTTTCCTTCTTTTTTGCGCGGAATTTTTATCATTTTTCTTTTTCGGCATATTTTCACAAAAACTTAACATCCTTTTTATTCACTATTTACATATTCTCATCGGATTTTCTGCAATAATAACGCCGCCGCACCGCGCATCCCTGCGTCATTGCCCAGCTTCGCCAGAAGAAATTCCTTTTCTCTGCTGTGCGCGAAAACCCTGCTCCGGTAGGCTTTCTCCACCTTCCGCAGCAGCACTTCCCCTGCCTGAGAAACGCCGCCGCCAAATACGATTTTCTCCGTATCCACAAGATGCATCGCATTGGCAATCGCAATCCCGAGATATTCCGAAACCACATCTGTAATCTCCTCCGCAAGGGCATCGCCTGCCTTCGCCGCATCCCAGAGTACCTTCGCCGTCACTGCATTCTGCCGCAGCAGGGAATCCTCCTTCCGCTTTGCAAGAAACTGCTTCGCCACGCACACCATCCCCGTCGCAGAGGCGTATTGCTCCAGACAGCCCGTTTTGCCGCAGTTGCAGCGCGCCGTCTCAAAGGGGTTCACCGTCATATGCCCGATTTCACCTGCCACGCCGCTTTCTCCCATGAGAACCTTCCCATTCAGCACCACGCCGCCGCCGACACCTGTGCCAAGCGCGACCATGAGCATGCTTCTCGCACCGAGCCCTGCGCCGTAAGCCGCTTCGCCCAACGCCGCCAGTCGGGCATCATTCCCAACGCAGACGGGTGAAATGCCGATGATGCGCTCTGCCGCCTGCGCGAGGGCCACATCCCCCCAGCCGATATTCACCGCGCCATGCAGGATGCCATCCGCCGTCACGGCACCGGGGGCAGTCATGCCGATACCGAGGATGTCCGCTCTGTTGATTTTTTGCTTTTTACCCCCGTCCGGTTCCCTGTCCAATCTGTCCAGTATGGACACCTTAATGTCCAGTAAAAGACCATCCGGTGTCGGCTCCTTTCGGGTGGGAATTTCCCATTTTTCCAGAAGGGTTCCATCCTCTGCCGCAAGCCCGATTTTCACCGTTGTGCCGCCGATATCAATTCCAAAGCAATAGCCCATTACAAATCACCTTCATATTTATATACGATGCTGTGTATTTTTTTCTTATACCGCTGATAGGTTTTTGCATCGATGGCGGCAGGCTTTGTCATCAGCCTGAGCGGCAGGGTTCCCTGCCCCTTTCGCATGGGCGGCTGCAAATAAGGATAATCGTTAAAAACCAATCCATGCCGCTCATAAAAGCCAATCCGCCGCCTTGTCAGCGCATCCTCCGGCAGCTCTACCTCAAGCACCATCGGGCGGTTTTTCTCCGCCAGAAGGGCATCCAGAAGCATGCCGCCATAACCGCCGTTGCGGTATTCTTCCTTTACTGCGAAATGCTCAATATATAAAAAATCTTCGATTTCCCATGTTGCGAAAACCGCCGCGAATGCGCCCTCTCTGTGCACGCCGTAAAGCCGATAGCAGGGCTCCCCGAGCAGTGCGCGCTGGTCTTCCTTCACGCGTAATTCCGTCACAGGGAACGCGCTTTCCAGCAAGGGGAAAATTTCATCGAAGGTTTCCTCCGTAATTCGTTCAAACATCCATCTCACCTCTGTCCGAAAAGGATACTATAAATGCCGAAAAAAAGCAAATCCTCCTGCCGCGCATGTACATTTCTTAAAATTTTCTAAATTTTGTCCGCAAAAGCCCTGTTCTGTGGTATACTTTCCGCTAGAAAGGAAGTGAATCACTATGAAACGATTGGTAAGAGGAAGTTTCCTCTTTCTGTTTCTCTTTTTATGCTCCATACAGACAGCGGCGGCGGCATCCATTCGTGTTTTTCTGGATGACAAGGCCGTTTCGTTTGCAGAAGCACCCTTTATCGAAAATGACCGCGTATTAGTACCCATGCGCGGAATTCTGGAATCTCTGGGCTATTCCGTTCAGTGGCAGGAGACGGACAAAACCGTCCT
>JBNMGO010000352.1:0-1989 GCA_050872285.1 Anaerotignum sp. | reverse complement strand
GTACTGCCCGTTGTGGTACAGCTGCCCCAGATGCTTTTCATATTTCGGATTTTGATTTCCGGTCTTGCTATATGGTATTCTTTCACCAAAGGGTAAATTTTATCCATAATTTCCGCAAATTTTTTCTCCGCCTGCCCCTCCAGCCAGGCAAGATATTCCTCCTTCAGCACATCGGAATACAGCTTCGGGGAGGAAAGCAGAATCGTATCCCCTGCAATCGCAATCTCCTGTTCGCCGCGTTCCAGTCTGAGCCGATAGGGCTTGCCGAGGTAATACACCGTTTTCCCGTCATACAGACTTGCATCGGAAATTTCGTTCTTAATCTTTTCAATCTCCGCCAGATGGGTAATAATCCAGAACGCCTTGGACTGCACAAATTCATCAATCACCGCAAACGGCACCTGTTCCCCTGCGGAAACAACCACCTTCCCATGCTTATTCACGCGCAGGTTGATATATTTCACATTTTTGCGTGTCAATTCGTATTCAATTTCAATCCCTTCATATTGCACCGTATGCGTTGACATGGGTATTCCCCTTCCTCTCAGAACTTCCTTTCTATTTTACACTTCCGTAAAAAAATTGTCTATCCTTTGTATACAAAAAATAACGGAACTCCGTCGAAGCTCCGTTATTCTCTGATATTCCGTTATCGTTTTTTATTCCTCTGTGCGGTTCAGAATTTCCATAAATTCCTCGCCTGTAATCGTTTCCTTTTCCAGCAGGAACTGCGCGATCTCATCCAGCTTGTGCATATTTTCCTGAATGATGCTCACTGCCTTCTCGTGCGCCTGTTTCACCACAGCAACCACAGCCGCGTCAATCTTCGTTGCCGTTTCGTTGGAGCAAGCCAGAGAGGTATCGCCGCCGAGGTACTGATTATTGATGGTTTCCAGTGCAACCATGCCGAATTCCTCGCTCATGGCGTAGCGTGTGATCATCCCTCTTGCCAGGCGTGTTGCCTGTTCAATATCGTTGGATGCGCCTGTGGTGATGGAACCGAATTTCAATTCCTCCGCCACGCGTCCGCCGGTGAAGGTTGCAATCTTATTAAACAGTTCTTCCTTGCTCATCAGTGATTTTTCGCCCTCATCCACCTGCAAAGTATAACCCAGCGCGCCGCTGGTTCTGGGGATAATCGTAATCTTCTGTACGGGAGCGGAATTTTTCTGTTTTGCCGCAACCAGTGCATGCCCAACCTCGTGGTAGGCAATGATTCTCTTTTCTTCGGGAGAAATGACCGCGCCCTTTCTCTGGTAGCCTGCCAGAATCACCTCAACGCTTTCCATCAGGTCATCCTGTTTCACGCGGTCGCGCCCCATGCGGACAGCGCGCAGTGCCGCCTCATTGATGATATTCGCCAATTCCGCGCCCGATGCACCCGAGGTTGCTCTCGCAATCGCGCCGAAATCAATCTCGCCTTCCATTTTCACCTTTTCCGCGTGTACCTTGAGGATGGCTTCTCTGCCCTTCAAATCAGGCAGTTCTACAGGGATTCTTCTGTCAAATCGACCGGGACGCAGCAGTGCCTTATCCAGTGTTTCGGGGCGGTTCGTTGCCGCCAGAATGACAACGCCCTTCTTGCCGTCAAAGCCGTCCATTTCCGTCAGCAGCTGATTCAGCGTCTGTTCCCGTTCATCGTTGCCGCCCATGCCGTTGCCGTCACGTTTTTTCCCGATGGTATCAATTTCATCAATAAATACGATACAGGGTGCTTTTTCGTTTGCCTGCTTAAAGAGGTCACGCACCTTTGCCGCGCCCATGCCAACAAACATTTCCACAAATTCAGAACCGGAAATGGAAAAGAACGGAACCTCCGCCTCGCCTGCAACCGCCTGTGCAAGCAGGGTTTTCCCTGTCCCGGGAGGGCCTACAAGCAACGCGCCCTTCGGCATAGATGCGCCGATTTCCGTATATTTCTGAGGATTATGCAGGAAATCCACAATTTCGCGCAGTGCGTCCTTTGCTTCATCCTGCCCTGCCACGTCT
>JBNMGO010000365.1:0-1908 GCA_050872285.1 Anaerotignum sp. | reverse complement strand
GAAGCAGGTGAACCTGCGGATGCGTCCTTCGGCTATGAGCCTGCCGGCACACTGCGTCAGGTGAAATCCAAAAATATCTGCTACGCCATGATGACGGCGTGGCATTTGTTCGATTGGTATCGCAGCAATCGTTTCTGCGGACGCTGCGGTGCGAAAACAAAGCATGACGAGAAGGAGCGCATGATGCGTTGTCCGGCATGCAATAACATGATTTTCCCGAAAATTGCACCCTCTGTGATTGTCGGCGTGACGCATGGGGATAAGCTGCTTCTGAGCAAATACGCCAACCGCAGCTACACCCGTTACGGCATGATTGCAGGCTTTACGGAGATTGGCGAAACGGTGGAGGAAACCGTCAAACGGGAGGTCATGGAGGAAGTCGGTCTGAAGGTAAAAAATATTCGTTATTATAAAACACAGCCCTGGGGCGTGACAGGCGGTCTGCTGATTGGCTATTTCTGCGATCTGGATGGCGAGGATGAGGACATCACGCTGGACAGAGAGGAACTGGCGATGGCAGAATTTTTCCCGAGAAACAACCTGCCTGCACACGATGACGGCATCAGCCTTACCAGAGAAATGATGCGGATGTTTGAGGAAGGCAAGGAGCCAAACTGACGAGGAGAAGACCGAATGAACGAGAAGAACAAAAGAACGAAAAAGAGCATTTTCGCCGGTGTGCTCTGCACGCTTCTGCTTTTGCTGGCGAGCATCTGCTTTTTTTCCGCACAATGGTATATTAAAAAATTTGGACAGACGGGCTTTGATTCCATTCTGTATACGCTCCTTGCCGAAACGAGCGGCACGGATGCGGCGGTGCTCGAAAGCTTTCGGAAATCGGCACTGTTGCCTGCGGTTATCGCGTGGCTGATTCTGAGCGTGCTTTTCTGGCAGAGAAAAATCGGAAAGCAGTGGGTGAAAACGGTTGTTTCGCTTGTGCTTTCGGTGGTCATGCTTTTGCATGCCGCTTTTACGGTGGAACTGCCTGCGTATATCGGCTATTTATGCCAGCAGTCCACGATTTATCAGGAAAATTACGTTGACCCTCTGGCGGCGAATATCACATTCCCGGAGCAGAAAAGAAACCTCATTTATATTTATCTGGAATCCATGGAAAATTCCTATATGGATACGGAATCGGGCGGTGCTTTGCAGTGCAACGTCATGCCTGAACTGACTGCTCTGGCAGGGGACAAAGAAAACATTAACTTTTCCCATACGGACGGCATTGGCGGCTTTCAGAATATGACGGGCGCAAGCTGGACGATTGCCGCAATGGTCGCGCAGACGGCAGGGATTCCGCTGAAGGTTCCCATCGGCTTGGGCAACAATGATTACGGACAGGATTCCTTCCTGCCGGGCGTGCATACGCTGACGAATGTGCTCCACAACAACGGCTATTATCAGACGCTGATGGTTGGTTCGGATGCGAATTTCGGCGGCAGAAAGAATTATTTTGAACAGCATGGTCTGGATGAAACCTTCGATATTTTTACGGCGAGAAAGGAAGGCATTGTGCCGGAGGGGTATTATGTTTTCTGGGGGATGGAGGATTTGCACTTGTTTGATTTCGCCAAGCAGAAGCTGACCGCAATTTCACAGCAGGAACAGCCCTTTGCCTTTACCATGCTGACCGTGGATACACACCGTACAAACGGCTATGTCTGCGAAAAATGTGTGGGGCTTTGGGGAGAACAGTATGAAAATGTGATTTCCTGCTCCAGTAAGCAGGTGGCGGCATTTGTGGATTGGATCAAACAGCAGGATTTCTACGAAAACACCACCATCATCATTGCAGGCGACCATATCACGATGGATGAGGAATATATTTCCCGTAATGTGCCCGATGATTATGAAAGAACGGTGTATAACTTCATCATCACCAGCCCGGTTACGACACAGCACAAT
>JBNMGO010000253.1:0-2907 GCA_050872285.1 Anaerotignum sp. | reverse complement strand
TTCTGTAATGACCATTCAGAATGAAGAAACGGATAACCTCATACGGGAAGTGCTTTGCGATATCTCTTACAGTGAAGAAATTGCCCAGAGATTTGGACATCTTTTCGTTATCAACAGTGATAAAGCCGTTATGCAGCCAATATCTTGCGAAGGTGCAGCCATTTGCTGCTTCGGACTGTGCGATTTCGTTTTCATGGTGAGGGAAAATCAAATCCTCGCCGCCTGCATGAATATCAAAGGTATCACCCAGATGATGCTTGGACATAACGGAACATTCGATATGCCAGCCGGGTCTGCCTTCGCCCCAAGGGGAGCTCCAGCTGGGTTCGCCTTCTTTTTTGGGTTTCCACAGAACGAAGTCTGTCGGATTTTTCTTTGCATCATCAATCGCAACACGTTCGGATGCACCTGCAATCAGTTCATCCAGATTCTTTCTGGAAAGCTTGCCGTATTCTGGGAATTTCTTTGTATCATAATAAACAGTGCCATGGTCTTCATATGCAAAGCCCTTATCAATCAGCGTCTGCACCATTGCGATGATACCGTCCATTTCCTCTGTTACGCGAGGGTGTACGGTTGCTCTTTTTACATTCAGACCGTCTGCATCGCGGAATGCTTCTTCAATATATTTATTGGAGATTTCCGCCATGGTCTTGCCTTCCTTGTTGGCTCTGTTGATGATTTTATCGTCAACGTCTGTGAAGTTCTGTACATAAGTAACTTCGTAGCCCTTATATTCCAGATAACGTCTTACGGTATCAAAAACAACATAAGGTCTTGCGTTGCCGATATGGATATAATCGTACACGGTAGGGCCGCAAACGTACATTTTTACCTTGCCTTCCTCCATAGGTACGAATTCTTCCTTCTGTCTTGTCATGGTATTATATAATTTCATGGGAATTCACCTTTCCTTCTTCCTGATCTATCATAATAGTATAACACAAAAATGCGATTTTTGCCGTATTTTTCTTTTCTTTTCAAGAAAAAACATATCTTTTCCGCGAATTAGATTGCTCTTCTCTTTACATGACCTGTCAGCTGTTCGGGGGCAACGGGTGGAATCCGCACGCCGTCCTTACGGACAATCATAACGGGAGAGCCGACAGCGGTTACATTGGGAGGCAAATCCTGCGTAACCACAGAGCCTGCGCCGACCTTTGTATTCGCGCCGATGGTGACAGGGCCAAGCACGATGGTGCCTGCGCCAATCATGACATTATCCTCAACGGTCGGGTGACGTTTGTTTTTCTGCTTACCGGTACCGCCCAGTGTTACCCCATGATACAGCATAACATTATCGCCGATTTCAGCGGTTTCACCAATGACAATGCCTGCGCCATGGTCGATAAAGAAACGCTTGCCGATGGTTGCGCCGGGGTGAATCTCAATCCCCGTCAGGAAACGGGAAAGCTGAGACACAAAGCGCGCAGGCACCAGCAGACCTTTTTTATACAGGCTATGTGCAATGCGATGGTTTACCACTGCCCAGAAGCTGGGGTAAAGCAATACCTCAACCGCGCTTTTAAACGCAGGGTCTTTTTCTTTTATAACTGCAACAGATTCTTTCCAAAATTCTCTCAACATATCAAAATTCCTCCTAAAACGATATCCATAGTGTGCTTTTATCGGTACGCCCTGCTGCTTACACAGAGGGCTTGCTACACACTTCCGTCCATCTCGGTCTTTCGATAGATTGGATGTGCAGGCAGCCAATCGGCCCCCGATTTTCCCTTTTCTTCTTCTGATTCTTCCAAGAAGCCATCTGGCTCACCTCCCTTTGGAATGGTCTTATCAACCTTCTGCATTTTTTGTAATAAAAAACGCCTTTGCAAAAATATGCAAAGACGAAAAATATCGCGGTTCCACTTTACTTAGACGGTATCGAAAAATACCATCTCACCTCAATGACTGTAACGGTGTCAACGGATACAGGCTACTCTCAGTTCGCCCGTTCAGTTCAGGAACGCACTTCATCCTCCCCCAATCTGTAAACGGCTTACACCCAATGTATTTTAAGGTAGTGACAAACAAATCGATGCGGCTGCATCAACTCAGGTCTCACCGCCTTTCACCAAGGCCGTTATTCTCTGTCAGGTGGATTGGAAATCAACATTTCCCAAGAGGATTACTCTTTTCCATCATCACTTTTATCTTATTTTCTTATCTTTCCTCCAGCAGGCAAACTGCCGAGGCTGCGATGCCCAAGCCTGCGCCGGTAAACCCAAGCCCTTCTTCCGTCGTTGCTTTGACGTTAATCTGCTTCAAATCAATCTGGAGGGTTTCCGCAATGTTTTTCCGCATCTCATCAATATGCGGTGCCATTTTTGGTTTTTGTGCTATGATTGTTGCATCGATGTTTATTATACAATATCCTTCTGCTAAAATCAACCCCAAAACGTGGGATAATAATTTTCTGCTGTCCGCGCCTTTATACTGCGGGTCATTGTCGGGAAAATGCTTGCCAATATCCCCCAAGGCAGCCGCGCCCAGAAGTGCATCCGCAATGGCATGCAGCAGTACATCCGCATCGGAATGTCCCAATAAGCCCTTTTCGTAAGGGATTTTCACGCCGCCAATGATACAGTCTCTGCCTTCTGCCAATTTATGCACATCGTAACCGGAACCGATTCTCATGTCTGTTCTCCTTTCCATATATTCAATATATGTCAGAGGGAGAATAAATTCTCCCTCCTCCTCAATGTCCCTTGTGCTTTTTCAGGCGCTTTGCCTGCCGCAGTTGAAACCTTCGCTCTGTCTCCGCCAGCTTTTCCGCCTTGCTTCTGACCTTGCGCTCCGTTTTCTGTTCCTCCCGCAGGGCAGCCAATGCCTGCTGCGCCTTCGTGCCAACGCCTTTTTCCTTCGTCTGTTTTTTAGCTTCTCTCTGCATCCGCTTTGGATTTTTTC
>JBNMGO010000111.1:0-5205 GCA_050872285.1 Anaerotignum sp. | reverse complement strand
CCATCGGCTTTATTTCCCACATGGATACCAGTCCCGACGCAAGTGGCGAAAATGTCCTTCCGAATATTGTAGAAAATTACGATGGCAAGGCAATCCCTCTCAACGGCACCGTTCTCTCTCCCGAAGAATTTCCTTCCTTAAAGGAATATATCGGACAGACACTTATCACTTCCGATGGAACAACCCTGCTTGGCGCGGATGATAAGGCAGGCATTGCCGAAATCCTCACCGCTGCGGAATATCTTCTCGCGCATCCCGAAATTCCCCGCGGGGATATTCGCATTGCCTTCACCCCCGATGAAGAAATCGGCAAGGGCGTGGATTTCTTTGATGTGGATAAATTCCATGCGGACTTCGCCTATACCCTGGACGGCGGACACATCGGCGAACTGGAATATGAAAACTTCAACGCCGCACGCGCCATCATTCGCATCAAGGGGAAAAATGTGCATCCCGGCTCCGCAAAAAATGTCATGAAAAATGCCGCCCTCATCGGTACCGAAATTGCCTCTCTCCTGCCGGAACGCGAAACGCCTGCCAAAACAGAAGGCTACGAAGGCTTTTTCCATCTCTGCTCCTTTGAGGGAGATGTTACCTCCGCAACCCTGAATTATATCATTCGTGATTTCAATGCAGCCTCCTTCGCGCATCGTAAGGAGCTTCTGCAGCTGATTGTGGAACGCAAAAATGCACAGTACCCCGGCTGTATCACATTGGACCTGCATGATGAATATTATAATATGCTTTCGCAGATTGAACCCCACATGGAAATTGTAGACCTTGCCAAGCAGGCAATGCTCGACTGCGGCATCACGCCCATCATTCAGCCCATCCGCGGCGGTACGGACGGCGCACGCCTTTCCTTCATGGGGCTGCCCTGCCCGAATCTTTTCGCCGGTGGGCATAATTTCCACAGCAATTATGAATATGTCCCCGTTCCTTCCATGGAAAAGGCAGTCAGCATGATTGTTCGCATCGCAGAACTTGCCGCTGCGACGCTTGACTTTCAAAAAAACGTATGATATTATTTTTTCATATCATTACAGATAACAGCGATGATTGAGTATATGGGCAAAACTGGTTACAACCGCAGAGAGCAGTCCGGTCGGTGAAAGGTCTGCAGCACAGTTTTTGTAAATTACGCCTCATGAGCTTTGTGTAGGAAATGACACAACGATTGCCCTACGTTACAGGGGTCAGAAGATGTTTGTCTTTTTGCAGGATAAGCATAAATTAAGGTGGTACCACGGGTTCTCTCGTCCTTTCGGCGAGAGGCCCTTTTTTATGCTTTTGCACAAGGCTTCGCTGCATCAATCCATCCATCATATATCAGAAAAGGAGAATGTAACATGAACGCTTATGAAGTATTAAAGGAACGCGGCTTTATCGAACAGCTCACACATGAAGAAGAAATCAAGGCGCTTTTTGAAAAAGGCGGTGTCACCTTCTATATCGGCATCGACCCCACCGCAGACAGCCTGCACGTTGGTCATTTCCTGACCGTTATGGCTATGGCGCATATGCAGCGCTGCGGCAACCGCCCTATCTGCCTGATGGGCGGCGGCACAGGCATGATCGGCGACCCCTCCGGCAAAGCCGATATGCGTAAAATGATGACCGTTGAAACCATCGACCATAACGTAGCCTGCATCAAAAAACAGCTTTCCCGTTTCATCAATTTTGATGAAGGCGAAGGCGGTGCCATCATTGCCAATAACGCAGACTGGCTGAGAAATCTGAACTATATCGAATTCCTGCGTGAAATCGGTACCCATTTCTCCGTAAACCGTATGCTTGCGGCAGATTGCTTCAAAACCCGTATGGACAGAGAATTGGGTCTGTCCTTTCTCGAGTTCAACTATATGATTATGCAGGGCTATGATTTCTACGAACTAAATAAAAGATATAACTGCATGCTGGAAATGGGCGGCAATGACCAGTGGTCTAATATCATCGCAGGCGTAGAACTGATTCGCCGCAAAGCACAGAAGCCTGCTTATGGCATGACCTTTAAGCTGCTGACAAACAGCGAAGGCGTAAAAATGGGCAAAACCGTTTCCGGTGCCGTTTGGCTTGACCCCGAAAAAACCTCTCCCTACGAATTCTATCAGTACTGGAGAAACATCGGCGATAAGGACGTTGAAAAATGCCTTGCTCTGCTGACCTTCCTGCCTATGGATGAGGTACGCCGTCTGGGCGCACTGGAAGGCGCAGAAATCAATAAGGCGAAGGAAGTCCTTGCATTCGAGCTGACAAAAATCGTGCATGGTGAAGAAGAAGCAACCAAGGCACAGGATGCCGCAAGAGCATTGTTCGGCAAGGGTGCCGCAACCGTGGATGCACCTTCCACAGAAATCCCTGCCGCTGAATTTGCAGAAGGCATGGATATTCTGACACTGCTGACCACAATCAAGGTCGTTCCTTCCCGTTCCGAAGGCAGACGTGCCGTACAGCAGGGCGGCGTAAAGCTGGCAGAACAGCCCGTAAAGGATGTTGATTTCAAGGTAACCACAGACCTGTTCACAGATGGCAAACTGCTGGTACAGAAGGGCAAAAAGACCTTCCACAATGTCATCCTGAAATAAGAACCACATCATTAAAAAGCACAATAAAAAGCCTCCTCTGACTTTGAAAACATTCGACGTTTTCATCCTGTCAAAGGAGGCTTTCTCTTTTTCTATTCATAAAATGATTTTCACAAATTCTCTTTTCAGAACTGCGAGAAAACAAACTTCCCTGCCTGTGTCAGATCATTCTCCATCCACTTACGGTTCGCAGGTGTTCCGGGTTTCAGTGCGGCAGAGGTTTCATTCTTATCACAGAGCGACCAATTCGCCCAGCTGATGCCGTTTTTATGCAGAAAATCCATCCATTCCTTACTTTCATTGATGAATACACCACCGCTGCCGTCCGCTCGGCTGACACCCCATTCACTGACGAATACCGCAAGTCCCTTTTTCTGTGCATCACTGATGCGCTGCCGCAGCCATGTGCCATGTGTGCCTGCGTAAAAATGACAGGTATACATCAGGTTCGTTCCTTTAACAGGGTCAGCCGCCGCATCCTGCAAATCCTGACTCCATGTGCCCGAGCCAATCAGGATAATGCTTTCTGGCGCATTCGCACGAATGGTTTTCACAATTTTTTCCGCATACGGCTTGATGTTGTTTTTCCATGTCACATTGCCGTTTGGCTCATTGCAGATTTCATAAAGCACCGCAGGGCTGTCCGCATAGCGCGCAGAAACCTCGTTGAAAAATGCCTGTGCCTCATTCAGATGTGCAAGCGGATCCCCGTCCGAAAGAATATGCCAGTCGATGATAACATACATATCATTTGCAATCGCGGCATCCATTGCGGCATACGCCGCTTTTTTCATCTGCGCAGGGTTGGAAAGATAACCGCCCTCGCCGGTATACATTGCAACGCGGAACAGATTTGCACCATAGGACGCTGTATTCGCGATTGCCTGCTTCGATGTGTACTGCAAAAACCATTGTATCCCATGACTGCTCATGCCATGCAGCTCGACCGCCGCGCCCGATGCATCGCAAAGCTGTGTTCCCTTCACCTGCAATTTACCGTGTTCGGATACACCGCCACCCGTCTTTACCATAGGTACATCCGTTTTGGTCGGCGTATCTGTTGGTGTTTCCTTTCCGGAAATTTTCTGTACACGCTGAATCATGGCACACGCCTCTGCGCGTGTCAGACTGCTTTTCGGGTTGAAGCGCCCTTTTTCATCCCCATGCACCACACCGCAGCTGTATGCCGCAAGCACCTTATTGTAATACCGCCCATCCAGTGCGGAAAAATCCGTCATTTTCGCGGATTCCGTTATGTAGTCGCCGCTTTCATCGGGCAGTAATGCACGCATAAGAATATTCACCGCAAGCTGACGGGAAATCGGCTGGTCATATTTTTCGCCTGTCGGCGGCAATTCGTCCCAGTCATACCACCCTGCATCCAGAACCGCCTGCATCGTGCCTGCCGCCCAGTGTCCCGAAGTCACCTTTGTGCTACTGATGCCGCCGCACCGCACCACGATGGAAACAAACTGCGCCGCAGTAATCGTGTCATTCGGGCGAAAGGTACCGTCGGGATAGCCCGAAAGCACGCCTGCATCCGTCATGGTACTAATGTCAGCCGCAAACCAGTCCGTATTTCTTACATCAGAAAACGCCGCCTGCGCCGGTATCGCAAAGCAGAACAGCAATGTAAAGAAAAGAATCCAAAATCCTATCTGTTTTTTCATAAATCCTCCCCCTCTTAAATATCATCTTCCAAGAGCTTTTTTCTTATCCAATTTCCCCTTATGGCAATTCCTCCACATGCGCGAATAAAAAGTCAATAAAGCGTTTGCTCGCCAACGGCAGGGTATTCTTGTTTTTTGCAATCAGCCCCATTTTACGCGTAACCACCGGACGCAGAGGGCGAATTGCCACCTGATAATTTGTTTTCTTCAAAACCAGTTCCGGCAAAATACTGACCCCAAGCCCTGTTTCTACCATAGAAAGAATGGAATAATCGTCATGGACACGCAAACGAACCTCCGGCTCCAGTCCTGCCTGTCTGAAGGCCTCCAGAGGCTTGCTGAGACTTCCTTCCTCAATCACCAGAAATTTTTCCTTTGCAAGCGCCTCCAACGTAACATAAGGTGCATTTGCAAGCGGATGCTGCAACGGCAGTACTGCACGATATTCCCCCTCCTTGATAAAGCGGGTATCCGCCAGATTCGGCAGCACATCCAGATTCACAAAGCCGAAATCTATCTCCCCCGTTCTGAGCCATTCGGGGATACTGTTATTATCCCCCTGATGCAGGATAAATGCAACATTCGGATGCTCCTCCTGAAATGCCTGAATCAACTGCGGCAGCCAATGGCAGGAAACACTGGAAAGCGTCCCAATGCGTATCGTTCCTGCATCCAACCCCCGAATCTCCTTCGCAATCTCCTGCATTGCCTGATACTGTGAAACCGTATTCTGAATGGAAGGAAATAAGCGTTCCCCCTCAATCGTCAGATGAATCCCCTGACGGGAACGGTATAACAGCTTGATGGAAAGCTCCCGTTCCAAAGAGGTAATCATCTGGCTCATTGCAGGCTGTGTATAGCCCAATGCCTCCGCGGCCTTTGTAAAACTGCCAAGCTCTACCACCTTCTGCAGTGCAATATATCGATTCATATTCATAACCTTTCTGCAT